>CAYGTG010000176.1:0-10840 GCA_964352485.1 uncultured Nannocystaceae bacterium
GAGCACGCGAAGGGGTCGCCGGGGTCGCACGCCGTTGCGCAGAATCCCAAGAGGCAGACCTCACCGTCCGGACAGCTGTCGGCGGAGCACTCCTCCATGCAGAGCCCGGCGCCGATTTGATCCGTCAGCACCGGGACCTCGTTGCAGCTCTGCGCACCGGGGCAGGGGTCGTCGTCCAGATTGCACGCGCTCGAACAGACGCCGTTGATGCAGGCCAGGTACGAGCCGCCTCCCTGCCCGGACAGACCGCAGTCCTCGGCGGCGCTGGCCATCGTGCACTGCACTTGGCAAAGCCCGGCGACGCAGGACTCGTCGTCACCGCACTCGCCGTCGCTCCCACACGAATTCCGGAAGTAGGAGGGGGGGAGCCGCTCGGAGTAGCAACCGGTCGTCGAGCCGAGTGCTGCGAGGGCGACCAAGAGCGTGAGGGGGAGAAGTCGAGACATGGCGTCGCTTCGCTGGAGCGTATGCCACGAATCCCCCAGAGCGTCACCTGGAACGGCCGAATTCGGCCGGGTTCAGGGAGCGGCGGTGGCCGACAGCGTGTCGGTGGGATCGGGCCTTCGCATGGACCCCACGACGGCTCTACGGGTTTCGCCGTACTTCTCGTGCCATTGCGCGGGTGTTTCGAACGCGAGGACCGTGACGGAGTTCTGACGTTCGTCCCGGATAAAGTGGACATGGCGGGCCATCTGGATCCCGTTGCGCTCCAGCGAATACACGACGGTCTGGACGTCCTGGGCCTGCGACCGGGACTGCGACCGGAGGTTGTTGGCGCGGCCACCGGGAACGAGTGCTCGCAGACGGTTGCTCTCGTACCAATGCTCCGCGTTCTGAGCGTGTTCGCTGGGCACGGGATCGGCCGTGAGGACCACCATGCCGCCGGCGGTCGAGAACTCGCGCTCCCCGAGCGGGCCGAAGCGCGGACGCCACCGGGACGGCACCTGAAGCGTCACGCCGTTGTCGAGCGCGACGGCGCGGCGCTGGTCACCGCCGACGAGGTTGGGAGCGACGGCGATCGTCGCGATGCAGAACACACCCGCAGCGACGAAGCGCACCGGCCAATGGCGCTTGTGGGGCAGCCACGGGTAGTCCGGGAGCGCGATGGGCAGAAGCATGCCGCCGATGAGACCCGAGCACAGGCCTCCGAGGTGGCTTGCGTGGTCAACCCCGGGATTCCGCATGCCCACCACGAAGAGGATGACGAGAAAGGGAAGCACCCAGATCCCAAAGTATCGCTGCACGCTGGTTGCGAGCCGGTCCTGGTACCGCAGGCCAAAGGTCACGGCCGCGCCGAGCACCCCAAAGACGATCCCGCTCGAACCCGCCGAGACCTGGGGGGTTCCCAGGAGGCTTGCGAGGGACGAGGCGACCGCGCAGAACAGGATGAGGGCTGCGTAGTCGCTTCGGCGAGACGCGTGTTCGAGCGCTCCGCCCACCATAAAGAGGAACACGAGGTTGAACACCAGGTGCAGCACGGAGGTGTGCACGAAGTGGCAGCTGAGCAGCCTCCACGACTCGCCCACATCCGCCACCAGGGGCGTGCTACGGGCACCCCGCGAGATGACGTGCAGTGCGCTTCCGGTGTCCACGGTGCTTGCGCCGTTTTGCAGGAGATCGGCCAGCCAGGCGCTTCCGTAGGCCAAGGTCGCAATCGCGCAGACCACGAACGTGAGCCACGGAAAGCCGCGACGGTCCTGAGAAGCACGCACCACCTGCGTAGGTTCGTAACGAGCGGAACACGCGCGTCCAGTCTGAAGCGACGCCGGATCTGACCCTCCCGGCTCGTCCGAGGGCTTGCTTTGGCCCGCTCGGGTGGTGCGCGGATCCCGGTCTGCGAGCACACACACGCCGCCCTGGGCGTTTCGGCCGGTGGACGACGCCCTTGGGGCCGTGATACCAACCGCGCCTTATCAACATGCGCCCCGAGGGATTCCCGGCGTGACCGCATTCGCGGTTTAGGGAAACCGAAGACGGACGCAAAAGCACAACGCCGGAGAAAACCAACATGGAAAACGAAAATCAGGGCGACGCAGAGTCCGAAGCTCAGCGCATCATCACCATCCGTCAGCTCCTCGAAGCTGGAGTCCACTTCGGTCACCGCACCGACCGATGGAACCCTCGGATGAAGCCCTACATCTACGGTGCCCGCAACGGCGTGCACATCATCGACCTCCAGCAGACGGCGGTCATGTTCCGCCGCGCGTACGAGTTCATTCGCCGCACCGCTGCTGAAGGCAAGCCCATCCTCTTCGTGGGTACCAAGAAGCAGGCGCAAGACGTCATGATCAACGCGGCGATCCGCGGCGGTCACTACTTCGTCGTCAGCCGCTGGCTCGGTGGAACCCTCACCAACTGGAAGACCATTCGCCAGTCGGTGGACAAGCTCCGCAACCTGGAGCGCATGGCCGAGGACGGCACCCACGAGGTGCTGACCAAGAAAGAAGTCCTTCGCATGGAGCGGATGCGCCTCAAGCTCGAGCGCAACCTTGGCGGCATCAAGGACATGCCCAAGCTTCCTGGCGCTCTGTTCGTCGTCGACCCGGCGCGTGAGCACATCGCCATCGCTGAGGCCCGCAAGCTTCAGATCCCCGTCGTTGCCGTCGCGGACACCAACGCCGACCCCAACGTCCTGGACTACGTCATCCCAGGAAACGACGACGCCATCCGCTCGATCAAGCTGTTCTGCAGCAAGATCGCCGATGCCTGCATCGAGGGCTCGCGTCTGGGCAAGCAGCGTGCGGTGTCGACGAACAACACCTCCGAAGAGGCGCCCGAGACCATCCGCGTCATGACCGGTGGCGACGGCCCCAAGGTTGAGATCGTCTCTCGCCGCGGTGCGATGCCCACGCCCGAGGCGGGTGCCAGCCCCGAAGTCCCCGAAGAGAAGAAGCCCGCCGTCGAGACACCTCCGGCGACGTAGATACGGACATCCACCTCAGCCCAACCTCATTAAGGGAACCAAGCGATGACACAAGTCACCTCTGGAATGATCAAGGAGCTCCGTCAGGCCACAGGCGCGGGCCTCATGGACTGCAAGAAGGCTCTCAAGGAAGTCGATGGCAACATCGACAAGGCCATGGAGTTCCTTCGCAAGAAGGGCCTCGCCAAGGCCGCCAAAAAAGCAGGCCGTATTGCGACCGAGGGCGCTGTGCTCTCGTACATCCACCCCAACAACCGCGTGGGTGTGCTGCTTGAGGTCAACTGCGAGACGGACTTCGTTGCAAAGAACGAAGACTTCAAGAACTTCTGTGCCGACGTCGCGATGCAGGTCGCGGCCATGGGTGCCGACGCGGTTCGTCGCGAGGACATGGACACTTCGGCCGTCGAGAAAGAGCGCGAAATCCTGCGGGAAAAAGCGCTCGGCGAAGGCAAGCCCGAGAAAATCGTCGACAAGATCGTCGAAGGTCAGATCAACAAGTTTTACTCGGAGCGGGTGCTTCTCGAGCAGGTGTTCGTGAAAAACGGTCCCGAGAACAGCAAGCGGACCATCGAAGAGCTGACCAAAGAGATCATCGCCAAGCTCGGCGAGAACATCTCCATCCGTCGCTTCGCGCGATTCGAGCTCGGCGAGGGCATGGCCAAGAAAGAGGAAGACTTCGCGGCCGAGGTCGCTGCGCAAGTCGCCGGCACGGCCAACTGAGTCTCGCGCCTTGCGCGTGCAAAGACGGGGAGTCCAAAGCGGGCTCCCCGTTTCTTTTTGCGGGCTGGTAGGGTCCCGCTGCGCCAATGGCTGAAGGCAAACCGTTTCGTCGCATCTTGCTGAAACTCTCCGGCGAAGCCTTGTCTGACGACGGCCAGGGAATCACCCCGTTGGTTCTGGCCAACGTGGCGGAGGATGTCGCACCTGTCCTGGCCGCCGGGATTCAGGTCGGCATCGTCGTGGGTGCCGGGAACATCTTCCGAGGCATGAGCGACGCGGCGTCCACCATGCGTCGGCACGTCGCCGATTCGATGGGCATGCTGGGCACGGTCATCAATGCGCTCGCGCTTCAGGAGGCGTTCCTCGCAGCCGGCCTCAAGGCCAGTGCGATGTCGTCGGTCCCGATGCCGTCCGTGTGCGAGCCATTCAACGCCGGACGCGCGCGCCGATTGCTCGAGTCCGGACACGTCGTCTTGTTCGGGGGCGGAACCGGAAACCCGTACTTCACGACCGATACCGCCGCCGTCCTTCGCGGATTGGAGATCGGCGCAGACGTCGTCATGAAGGCCACCAAGGTCGACGGGGTCTACGACAAGGACCCGATGAAGCATGCCGACGCGGTGAAGTTCGACCGGCTCACGCACCTGGAAGTGGTGGCCAAAGGCCTCCAGGTGATGGACAGCACTGCCTCGACGATGTCCCAGGACGGAGGGCTCCCGATTCTGGTCTTCAACATGCGCACTCGCGGTAACATCCTGGCCGCCGCGCGAGGCGAGCCGGTGGGCACCGTGGTGGTGCCGTCCTGACCCCTCATCGAGCCTCGCACCCCCCTCGAACCACGGGCGACTACGGCCCGACCAAGGCAGAGACCGACATGCTTGAAGACGCAAAAGAAATGGCCGCCGACGGAATGGAAAAGGCGAAGGAGCGACTGCTCCGAGAGCTGGCCCGCATCCGTGCCGGTCGTGCAAACCCCGCCTTGCTCGACGACGTGAAGGTCGACAGCTACGGCTCGATGATGCCGCTCAACCAGGTGGGCACCATCAGCGTGGGCGATGCTCGACTGCTCGTGATCAAGCCCTTCGATCGCAACAACATTGCGGCCATCGAAAAGGCGATCAACAACTCGCAGCTCGGACTCAACCCGCAAAGCGATGGTGTGATCGTCCGGGTTCCCATCCCTCCGCTCACCGAAGAGCGCCGAAAACAGCTCGTCAAGCAGGCGGCGGCGGCTGGTGAAGACGCCAAGATCTCCATGAGGCAGGTCCGCCGCGACGCCAACGACATGCTCAAGCAGGCGGAGAAGGATAAGGACATCAGCGAAGATGACCTCAAGCGCGGCCTCGACCAGATTCAGAAGCTGACCGAGGCTGAGACCAAGAACGTCGACGCGGTCGTCGCGGCCAAAGAAGCCGAGATCATCGACGGATGATCGACGGATACTGGCGGCTTGTGGGACGCCTCGGGCGTCCCGCGCAAACGCGTCTCCTCATGGCTTCGCGACGCTGAGTTTGGCGCGCTTCATCTTTGCGGGCGGGAGTTCGGTCTCGAAGCGCTGAATGCTCAGGTCGGCGTACTCCGCTTCGCGCTCGATCCCGATGTATCGATGACCGGCACGAATCGCCGCGACACCGGTCGTGCCGCTGCCGTTGAACGGATCGAGCACCACGGAGTCCTCTTGGCACGAAGCCTGGAGGATGCGCTCGAGTAGGCTCAACGGTTTTTGCGTCGGGTGCTTGCCGTGTTCCTTCTCGCGCTTGCCCGGCGCGGTCATGCGCCAGACCGACTTCATCTGCTTGCCGCCGTTGATCTCTTTCATCAGCGGGTAGTTGAAGACGTGTTTCGACTTCCGGTCACGCCCGGCCCAAAGCACGGTCTCGGTCGAGTGGGTGAAGTAGCGGCACGAGAGGTTGGGTGGCGGGTTGGGCTTCTCCCAAACGATCTCGTTGAGCATCTTGAACCCCAGCTGCTGCATGGCGAATCCGACGCTGTAGATCACGTGGCTCGTGCCCGAGACCCAGATCGTGCCGTTGGGCGTGAGCACCTGCTGGCACAAGGCGAGCCACTTGCGGTTGAACTCGTGGTTCTCGTCCACGCCAAGACTCTTGTCCCACTTCCCCTTGTTGACCGAGGTCCGCTTCCCGCCGCGACAGGTCGTTCCGCCGTTGCTCAGGAAGTAGGGAGGGTCGGCGAAGATACAGTCGATCGAACCGGGTTCGAGGCTGGAGAGTGCCTCGAAGCAGTCGTCATTGATGAGGGCGGTGCGCCCGTCCTGGGAGGTCCAGTAAGGGGGAGAATCCGCTTGAAGGGCGAGCGTCGATGCCACGTGGCCAGATTCCACACACCGACCGACCTGGCGAAATTTTCGACAACGGGCTCGCGCAACCCGTGCAGGCCTGATCAGGTGTCGGGCTTCGTGCGTTGTTTGGTCGGTCCGCGTCGGCTCTGGTATGCAGACCGACAGAGCGGCCATGTTCGATCGTACGTGCACCATGCTGTTGGCGGGCCTTCTGGGCACCGTTGCGGGCTGTAAGGCCAAGGTCGAGATCAAGACCTTGTCCGACGAGTCTCCTTCGCGTCGCACAGCGGCCTCGTTCGTGCACTGCATCGAGGCGGGTACGGGCGCCTGCGTGAGCCAGGAGAACGTCTCCGGCGGCTGGGATGCGCTCTACCTCCTGCAGTGGATGGGGGACGGCTCACCGGTCTCGGTGATGTATGCCCTTCCGGGAGAACTCGAAGCGCACGAGGATCCGCTCAAGGTGGAGCAGCGGCTGGTCTCTGAAGTCGAGCGCTACGCCAACGCGGTCCGTGGGGCCGAGTGCGACCCCGCTGACGCGATGCAGCTGACGCCGATCATTGACAAAGCTGCCCAACTCGCCGCCGACCGACTCGGCCGGCTGGGCATGCTCGAAGGCAACCTTCGCGTCATCATCGACGGGCTCGCCGAAGAAGCGCATGAAGGCCTCGATGGCGGAGAACTCGTGCGGCTGGACTGCAACTTCGACCCCTACCGACTCTACATCGCGACCCGACGCTTCGATGACGGGGTGCAGCGCGTCCTGGGGATGTCGACCATGTTTCCTGCCTCGCTGGGCGGCGACGTGCCGGGGCGCGACGTCGTCGATGAACGGCTGCACTCGCGATCGTTGGGCCTCGACACGGGGACCCCGCCCCTGGTCGAGGGGGGCATGAATGCCTGGCTTCCGTTCGAAGTGGAGTTGTTCTGATGTTCGCCAAACTCGTCCTCGCGCTCGCCGCTCTGCTTCAACCCATCGGCGACTCGTCCTCTGCGGCACCGGTGTCTCTCGAGCGGATCACCAGCTTCTCCAACGTGGTCGTCAACCACGTCAATGGCAGCATCGGCACGGAGTCGCTTCCCCAAGGCAGCGGGCTTGCGGTCGAGCCCGGCGTCTTCGTGACGATCGGGAGCAACAAGCTGCAGGTCTTCGACCGGGACGTGGCGGTCCTGCAAGACGGACTCGTCACCGACGCCACCATCGCGCAAGAGTGCAAGAGTGGCTGCCCCGCGGTGCTCTTCGATGCGTTTCAGTTCGAGTGGCTCAAGATGGCGGTCGAGTCGTCGTATCTCGACATCGACACTGCGACGCGGGTGATCTTCGCGGCGTCGGCAGACGTGCCTGCACAGACGCTGCTGATGAGCGCCTACGCGGCGGCGGAGACGCGTCCGGGCGCTGTGCCCACGCTCTCGGTTCTGGTGAACATGGCCGGACGGGGGCTGCGCGCTCAGCCGATCTTCCTGCTGCCCCCCAAAGGGCTCACGCTCCGGCAGGGGTCGGCGGCGCTCGGTCTGACCATCGAGTTCGACGCGGAGACCTTCGTGGTCAGTGGCTCGGATGCCATGCTCGGCCGAGGCAAGCGCGGCAAATCACTCACCGACGTACGGAAGATCCTCGCGTCGGTCAAGAAGCGATACCCGGGCAAGGATTCGATCATCCTCGTGCCGCGAGCCGGCGTGAGCGTGGGCCAGCTGATGACGCTGGTCCAGGCCGTTCGGACCAGCTACCCCCGGATCGTCTTGAGCCTCGGCCAAGCCGTCGTCCTGTAGGCCTCGCTCGCTCCAGGGGTCAGCTGTTGGCCTCGCCTGTGCCGGTTGACGACCCGTCCGCGCGGGGCGAGCGTCGTCGTCGTCGGCGTCGCTTCTTCACCGGGGCGTCGCCTGCAGTTGCAGCCGCGGCCTGTGGCTCTTTGGCCGCGCCGTCTCCCGTCTTCCGCCTCCGGCTGCGCCTTCGCTTTTTGACGGGGCTCGCGGGCTCGGTGGTCTCGGCCGGGGGTGCGGCAGCGTGCAGGAGCCTCGTGCGGCCGTCCCCCGAGCGGACGAGGACCTCGACCTGAGGCTCAAAGCCTCGTTTGTCTTTGCGCTGTTCCTTGCGGCCCCGGCGGCCTTTGGTGGTGGCGGGGCGCGACGCCTCGTTGCGTCGGTCGGCATCCCGCTTCGCATCCCCAACCAGCTTGAGCACGCCCTTGGTGTCCGCCTTGCGTCGATTGTCGCGGTACTGGCCGCTCAGGCGCGTCTCGGGGGTGAGCTCGTTGCGCTCGAACAGGTCCCACATCTCCTGTGCGTAGGGAGCATTGGCGTGGGGCACGGATCGGCTGAGGAAGCGGTGCAGGTTTTCCACGTCGCGAATCAGCAGCGTGCGGGCCGTGGAGCTGCTGGCGGGGTCGACGGCCTGAGGAAAGTCGATCACGACTGGACCCTCGGCGCTCATCAGCACGTTGAAGTCCGAGAGGTCTCCGTGCACGACGCCTGCACACAGCATGCGCACGACCTCTTGAATCAGCTGGTCGTAGACCTCGCGCGCAACCTCAGGGGAGAAGGTCAGATCACCCAACCGAGGTGCCGGAAGCTCGTCCTCGTCGATGACCAGGTCCATCACCAGGACCCCCTCCATGAAGTTGTACGGCGCAGGGACCCGAACTCCGGCGTCGCGAAGCCTGTAGATCGCATCGACCTCGGCGTTGCGCCACGCGGCCTCATCTTCCGCACGACCGTGACGGGTGCGCTTGTTCATCGCACGGCGGTCTCGACTGTTTCGCACGTTGCGGCCGTCGGTGTAGTCGGTGCGTTTTTGAAAGCTGCGCATCGTGGAGTCTTTGTAGACCTTGGCGACCCGCTCCTGGCCTCCGGCCACGACGATGTACACCTGGGCTTCCTTCCCGCTCATCAGCGGGCGCACCACCTCTTCGATGATGCCCATGTCCACGAGAGGTACGAGGGCTGTTGGCACGCGCATTAGGGCTCGAACCCGGTGCGTAACACGGAAATCGGTGTCTTGTATTGTCTATTGATTCCAAGGGGTTGAGGTGGTGCGAATTCCGAGAAGGCACCTGAAGACACCTGGGGCGGGTCCGGCGGCGGACGCGGAGGTCCCGCGACACCCTGGGGTTGGAGTTCGAGAGCTGCGCCCGAGGGCGGCTCGGTCCGGCTCGTTCAGCAGACCGGCACTACGGCGTGGGTGGGAGCGACTGTTCCAGCACCGCATCCGCCTGCTGTGCGAACCCCTCCGCGTTCTTGATTGGCGCGGAGCAGGAGTTGGCGGTGCACAGGTACACCGCGGGTGTTCCGATGTCCGGGTAGCGCTCGCCGGGACGCGAGCGCTCGACGTTGCCGCGCGGCTCGGGATACCGGAGCGCCGCGCGATGCAATGCATCGGTTGTTGGGTTCCCTGCGGGTCCGACGACGGTGATGTCGACGCTGGGCTGCGTGAGTTCCTCGAGCGCGAGGACGTAGGTTCCGATGATCCGGCCCTCGTCCTCTCGCTGTGGGGCCACGGCTTGCACGGCGCGCCTCGCCGCCTCGAGGTAGGGCGTCTCCTTGGTGCCGTGTTCGTTCACGGCCCGGTGCAGTCGCAGCAGTCCGCGCGCAGCCAGAGCGTTTTCTTCCAGCGGCATGCGTCGCTCGGCGAGGACGCCAACCGCGGCGGGGTCGGGGGTGTGGGCGAAGAAACCGCCGTTGTCGGGATCCTGCAGCGCGAGGAGCATGGCGTCGGCCACTGCGGTGGCTTGGCGCGCCCAAGCTTCGTCCGCGGTGGCTCGGCGCAGCGCCATCAAGCCCCACAGCATCGCGGCTTGGTCGCGAAGGTATCGAAGGCTCTGCGGGTCGTCCGCGGGACCGTGGCGAAACAACCCGCTGTCGTCCTGGTGGGTCTCGAGCAGACGGCGAGTCGCGGCGACGGCGTCCGCGAGGGGGGCGGGGTCGTCCGCGGCGATCGACAGCTCGACGAGACCCCGAATCATCAAGCCGTTGAGGTCGGCATATACGTTCGTATCGATGCGCGGCGTGCCCAGGGCCCGGCGTTTGGCATCGGAGAGCGCGTAGTACTCGATGCCGGGGACGGCCTCGCCTCGCTCGGGCCGATGGTCGGCGTCTTGACTGGTGGCGTACCCACCCTCTGCATCCCGCATGAACGTGTTCATGTAGCTGCGCACCTGCTCGGCTGATTCCAGCCACCGCGGGTCGGAGGTGACACGGGCTCCGATCGCGAACGATGCCAGCGCGCCGGCCTGAATCGCGGTGATCTTCTCGTAGTGCGGGTGGTCCCAGTCGCCGCGCAGCGAGTATTGGTACATGCCGCCCCACACCGGGTCGATCAGCCGAGCCTGGCCTGCGAGCGTCTTGTTCGCATTGGCACGCCACGCCGACTCGCCGTGCAGACGTTCCCGCCACAGGGCGTGTTCGAGAGGTTCGGAGAACGGATACTTCTGTTGTTGGCCCCAGCCGCCTTCGGTGGGTTCGTAGTACCCGTCGAGCTGGATAATTGCGCCAATGCGCAGCGTCTCGAGGTCCGACGACGTCTGCGCGGTGGGCTTGGCCCGGGCTCGTGACTTGCGGCGCAAGTTCCCCGCGTCTCGCTCGGCGACGAGCTCACGAAGCAGCGCGGCAAACTCCGCGGGCTCCTGGAAGCCGCGAAGCTCCAGCACTGGCTGAGCGGTCGGGCTGAGCACAGCCGTCGCCGGCCATCCCCAGGCCCGGTAGCGCTCCGCCACGTCCGGTCGCGCATCGGAGTCCACCCGCAGCGTGACGAAGTGCTCGCGAAGCACAGCGGCGACCTCCGGGTTGGCGTAGGTCTCCTCGTCCATGACGTGACACCAGTGACACCATGAGGCAACGACGTTGATCAGGATGATGCGGTTCTCCGACTCGGCCAGCTCGAACGCCTCCGCGCTCCAGCTGGCCCA
>CAYGTG010000177.1:0-10827 GCA_964352485.1 uncultured Nannocystaceae bacterium
GACGGAACGCCGGGGGAAATCGTCCTCCTCAACGATCCGGGCGGGGACCCGGCGGCTCGGCTCGCGCACCCACAGCGAACCGCGTGTCTGGATACGGCGCTCGCCGAACTCGAAATGACGGTCGAGCTCCACCACGAAACCGACAAGGCGTACGCCGCGGCGTCGGGATACGGAATGGAACTACCGGCTCTGGAAGACTGTGAGGACGATGCGGCGCTTCGTCGACTCCTCCCCTTGCCCTCGGACGCCCAGGTCCACACGGCCGTCACCCAGCTTCGACGGGAGCTCACGCGCGTACGTCTGGGCATGACGAACCCCCAACGCGCGAGGACCGAGGCGCAGTCACTGATCGGGGAGGCCGAAAAACTTGGTTTCCGTCCCGCCGTCGTGGAGGCCATGGCTGTTGATGCTCTGGCCCACAGTCAGATCGACCGCGAGGCAGGACGCGTATCGGTGCGTGCAGCGCTACGTGCAGCGGAGGTGGCCGAGCACGAGGCGGTACGTTTCGAAATGCTCGCGCTTCTTCACGGCACGATGGCTGGCGACACCGGGTTCAGCGACATCCAGATCGGGGAGACACCCGAAGTCACGGCCGAGCGCGAGCAGCTGCTGGAGCGACTTCGCATCGCGTCCCAGCGCGAAGGCGTGACCCGGAAGATGCGGAGCCGGGTTGCGGCGGCGGAGGCACGAAGCGCCGTCCGCGAGGGCAGGATGAAGGACGCCTACGAGATCTATCGCGCCCAACTCGAGCGCGCACAGGCGGATGGAGATCTCGCTGCGCAGGCCGTGGCATGGGAGAACATCGCGACGTCCCACTACGGCCGGAGTGGTCAACAAGTCATCTTCGACGCAACACAGCAGGCGGTGGAGATCTGGGACGACTACCTCGGCGACGAGCATCCGGCGTCCTGGCGTGCTCGAAACATGCAGGCGTCGAACCTGCTTTATCGCGGAGAGCTCGCGGCCGGCGTTGAGATCAACGTGCAAGCCACCCGAGGACTGCGAGCCATCCATCCGCAAGGCCATCCCCGCGCCAGTCATATGGACTGCGAGACCGCGATGGGGAAGATGATGCTCGGTCGCCCCGCCGAGGCACTGGAGTTGCTGGAGCGAGCCGAGCGCGACCTGACCCGGCTACTCGGTGCGAACGCCGAGCAGACACTCCGAACCGCGACGCTACAGCTGGCTCGCCTCTACCTAACGCAAGGCGAATACGGCAAAGTCCAGCCACGCCTAGAGCGACTCCTCGCCCCCACGACCCACATCGAAACCAGGGTGTTCGCGTTCGGGATTGCCGCCGAGCTCGCCGCTCGCAGGGGAGACCGAGCCAAGATGGAGGGCCTGCTCGGGAACTTCGCCGCAGTGGTCGAAGCGTCTGGATCCCAACCGATGATGATGTGCGGGCTTGAACTGTCGCGCGCGGTCGACCTGCATGTCTTGGGTGACCGCGAAGGTGCGATCGCTGCGGCTCGGGCGGCGACCCGAGCCATCGACGGTTCACCGCGTTTCGACGCTCGCTATCCGTTCGACACCCAGGCACAGAGCATGCTCGCGCATCTTCTCGTGGAGAAGGGTGACAACGCCGAGGCGCTACCGCTTCTCGAGGCTGCGCTTCCCTACGCTCCGGGGGCTGCGAGCCATCAGCTGATCCCGTTCGGAGCCTGGCTACGGGCGGACCTCGCTCGAGCGCTGTGGGAGACTGGCGGAGATCGAACGCGGGCGCGCCAGCTCGCCAGCGAGGCGATCCGCGGCTACGAGGTCATGGAGATTTCCGATCTCGACGAAGAGACCACGACGATGCGGCGCTGGCTCGATGAGCATCCGCCGTGATGGCGACCAGCCGACTGAAGCGCTCGCGGTTGCTTCGCGCGAGCGACTCGGGCTCGCCGACAAGTTCGCTTGGTCGGCGCGCACTGTGGCAGAACGGCGTCTGCCAGAAGAGTGTCCGCGGGTCGGCGAGAATGGTCGCCAATGCCCACACCCGCGCCGTCTTGTCCCCCGGGGCCGTCACGATCCGCGTTCCGTCCGGGCTAAAGCGCGCCGACCAGACCTCGGCGGTGTGGCCCTTGAGCACCAATGGCGCCTCCGAACCGTCCGTGTTCCAAGAAAATATCGCGCCGATCGGGATCCGCAGCGGGGCGTGTCGGGCTCCCAATACGAGGACGGGCGCACACCACCCCGCCCGAAGAACCCGATCATGAAGACTCTCAGTAAGACGCTCACCGCCGCTGTGTTGCTCACCAACTCGCTCGTCGCGACCCAAGCGAGCGCCGCAGGCTCAGCCCCCGCCGGAGGTCCTTCCGGCGCCGCCTGGGATGTGAACACGCAGCAAACCAGCTCCAACCACAACAACAGCAGCGGTAACCACTATGCTCACGGCCCCGACGGGATCAGTGACTACCCCACCGGCGGCTACGGCTACACCTACGTCGGCTACTACGGCACCGCGTGGGGCGCAGACTTGGCGGGCATGGGTGCCGCCGGTTGGGCGTTGGCGACCGCGTTCGCCTCCCAGTTCGGATGCGGTGGCACAACGCTCGCCAACGTCTACGCGGTCGACCCTTTCCGCGGGTGGTAGCCGCCCTCCCGCGGGGGCCTATCGACTCATCCAGAAGCATCAACGTCGAGCCACGGAGTCAACTTTCACTCGAGGACGTGGTCGCGAGGCGTCGCGAACACTCTTGCGATCGGCTCGGCCGCAGGGTCTTTGAGGGCTATTAGTGTGCGGACCTGACCGAGCCGGGCGGCGTAGAACCATCGCGCCATTGATCGCGGTGCACTCGCACTGCGCCGACGCGCCGAACGCTTCAACCGCTTCCCGCAGGCGGCCGGAGCTTTCAAGGACATGGCCGCGAACTAGCTGGGCGAGCGCCGTGGCCTACGCGGTCTGGTCGATCTTCATCGCCTCGTCGATGGCGGTCAGCGCCTCGTCGGTGGGGCGGCCGTCTAGCAACGGTGTCGCCGAGGCGATGATCATCTGCGTGAATGGTGAGTACGTCTCGACCGGATCGAGGTGCTCGAGCGCATCGGCATCAGGCACGCCACGCTCGGCGGCGTAGTGGGCTTGGAACTCAGCGGGAACGGCGACGAACATCCCGACGTCGCGTTCGAGATTGTCCCAGCCCCTTGCAATCAAGGCATCGACCTCTTCGACTTCTCCTCGCGCCGCATCAATCCGCGCCAGAGCGATCCGGGCGGAGGCCACCACACTGGATCCGTCGGCTTGATGAAAGCTGGCCACCACCGGGGTGGAGCATCGCGAGGTCACCTCCCGCCATCATCAGTGAGCCCCGCGACTCGCTGGATGGATCACAACAGCTGCGAGTTTTTCTCGATCTCCCTCCATCGGCCGCAAACCCCTCAACGCTCAGCGATCAGCGCGACCATCACGAACTCACCACCGCGCTCCTCAGAGGCCCGAACAACGCCGATTCCCGCCATCAACACATCGGCACCGAACACGTCGGTCTTGTGCAGTGCATCGAAGTCCGCAGCCGTCACCTCGACGGTGTCGAAGCTCTCGTACCCGAGCTCGAACACCGCCTGCCCCCAGTCAGCCTCGAGACTGCGCCCGTCCGCGACCCGCTCGGCCACCTGCATTGCGACTGCGCCCAAGCCTGGATCCCAGCGGCCTTCGTCCTGGCCGCCCCGTGTTCGCTGAGCGTCGACGCGTCGCTCGATCGTTGGAGCGAGCTGCTTGGCGGGCGGAGCCCCTGCCCCAGGCTTCTTGAACAGGTTCTGCGTGCAGTACACCGCGCGCGGAGCCTGCGGGAACTCAGGATCCCAGGGCCCCAGCACCACGCCAATCCCCACGTGCGTGACGTCGGTGGCGAGCATGTGCAAGCGGTGGCCCGGCGACGCCATGAGGCTCTCGTGGATGCCCTTGGGTCCGAACCCGCGCGCGACGTTCTCGCGGATCACAGGGCCGACGATCTCGGCTTTCGCGAACCGGTCCGTCACACCGCCGGTCTTCGGTGAGACGTGACCCACGAAGTCGCTGAGCACCATGTCCTTGCTGTGCGCTTCGGCAACGCGGCCGGCCCGGTCGTCCCATGCAAGTTGGGGGAGCCCGTGGCGCTTCCGCTCGGCGTTGAGATGCTCGAAGCTCGCGCGGGCGATCTGGGCCGCATCCACTCCAGAGGCGAGCCGTTCGATCTCCACGCCCACACTCGTCGCCTCCGGCAGCCCACAGGAGACCGGGAAGTTCGCCGCGACCTCGGGCCCGTAGGCGCCCTGAGCCATCACTTCCACCTGCATCCGACCCTTGCGATCTCCGCAGGCCACCTCCGCCGAGAAGGTGCCGTCGGCCAAGACCGCGGTGGGTGCCTCGAGCGTGTTTCCCTGCGCATCGACGACTTCGACCGTGGGAGCGTGGCGATCGCCGAGCAGACGACCGTGCACCCGGAGGCTCTGCCCCAGACCCACTGCCGCGGGCATCGGATCCAGCTGCACCGCCGGATCCAACACCGCTGCGATCAGCCGAGTACGTCCGTCTGGCAGTGGCACAACGCCGACGCCGAAACGCGCGGGCACGGGTCCCTGCCGGAGCTGCACTTTCTCCACCAGCGAACGCACCGCGGGCTCGCACGCGTCGGTGTACACGGCATGGCAGCCAGCCGGGTCTTCAGGCATCTCAACGATCGCCAGCGGCGGTGGCGGGCTGACGAGTCCGGCCCACGCCATCGTCGCGTCCACGAGTCCCGACGGGAGGTTCGCGCCGTCCGGCGCGGTCGCGGCCAGCTCGCGCGCAACCCGGTGCAGCGCCGGATCCGACTGCAGCCCCATCTCCGCCAACGTGCGACCGACGGCAGCTTCGGTGAGCGTCGGCTCGTGCGCGAGTTCGTCACCGTAGTGCTTGGCCGCTGGCCCGCTGAAGCGAATCTCCACGGGCACGACAGAGATGCCCTCCAACGGACCGTCCGGCTCGGCCTGCCTCTGAGGCTCGGCCGGCGCCACCGAAACCTGCGGGGTCCGGGTCACGGGCGCGCCGGGTCCTCGAGCGCTGCACGCGGCGACCGAGAGAAGGGCTGCGACGAGCGCAAAGCGCGGGGAAATCAGCGTCGACATGATGGGCAGCAACCTTCGTGGGAAAGAGGAGCTCAGCTGCGAGGGCAGGAGTCGCCCAGGATGCGCAGGACGGGCTGGGGGCCGACGGGAGCGAGGAAGACGAAGAAGACTTTGAGCATGGTGGTCATGGCGGTTTCGTTTCGGCGGGGTTGAGGGCGGGAGGTCATCTCCCGCCGTCATCAGGGGAGCCCCGCGACGGCCCGGATGGATCACGGCATCAGCGATTTCTCTTCGAGCGGCGGCGCTCGAAGTCGGTCGGGCACCGATCCGGGAGATCCCATCGCGCGCGGCCTGGGCTCCCGCTCCAACGGAATCGAAGCCGACAACCAAAGGCGAAGCCCCGGCGGACGACCGGGGCTTCGGGGAGAATCGGGAACTAGGGGTTGTCGCTTAGCCTTCGAGGCGGCGGCTCAGGATGGACGCGGTAACCGGGGGCGCGTAGCCGAAGAGGGTGGCGACTGCGTCACAGAATCGAGTGATTGCGTTGTCCTGAGTCATCATCTTTTGGCCTCGCTGTGGAAGTACCCGGGCCTCGGAGATCGATTGCGATTTGCTCGAAGAAAAACTCGATGGGTGCGCCGCTACCGCGCGGCGGTTGGGAAACCCGAGGGCAGAAACCGCTGCTACGGTCCGTCATGTCTCGATTCGGCCGGTTTCTGTGTCTATTGGCGCTGGGTCTTGCCGGGTGCGCTGCGGAACTCGAACCGTCGACGGCGCCCAAGCTCGCGACTCAAGAGCAGGCGGGCGTCGCCGACGCGGGGGTCGAACCGGAGCCCGTGTCCTCTGAAGCGACGAGTGTCGAGGTCGCGGCCGTCGACCACGTGGGGCTTGTGGTCAAAGACCTCGCCGCCAGCACGGCCTTCTTCGTGGATGGCCTCGGCTACACGGTCCGCGGCAACGACCCCTCGTACCCGGCCGCGTTTCTGAGCAACGGGCACAGCTTGATCACCCTCTGGCAAGTCGAGGATCCCGACGCTGCCATCGGGTTCGATCGTCGGAAGAACGTGGGGCTGCATCACCTGGCGCTGTCGGTCACCAGTTTCGATGCCTTGGACGCGCTGCATGAGCGGCTCTCCAAGATGCCCGGCGTCCGAATCGAGTTCGCTCCCGAGCTGTCCTACGGCGGGCCCGCGAAGCACATGATGGTGTTCGAGCCGAGCGGCAACCGCATCGAGCTCGTGCACCGGCCCGGGTGAACCACAGCCCGCCACCGTCTCCGTGTGATCCGTTCGCGGCTGGCGCGGGCAACACAGGCATAGACCGGTTCATCGCTACCGCCGCCCTCAGTCTTTGTGCCTGCGTCGCTTCCGGCTGCAACGAGCACCCGCTCAAGCCGGCCGAGTACACCTGGTACCAAACCTGCGGCGAGTCCCTGACCATTGCTGCGGAGCGCCCAACGAGGGCGCCGACGCGTACTACAACGTGTCCGACGAGGCCGCGCTGGACTCCGCGCTAGCCCAGATCGCCGCGCAGGTAGTGTGCAGCGTCGAGGTGAGCCAAGCGCCGCAGGACGAGGCCGAGATGTTCGTCAGCGTCGGCGGCGAGCCGGTTGCCGAGGTCTCGAGCTGCTCGGACGGTGACGGATGGTTCTACTCCTCCGCGACCAGCATCCGGTTGTGCGCCGGGGCGTGTGATGCGTTTGTTGCCCATGGTGACCTGACGACGGCGTATGACTGCTCGCCCGAGGTGTGGGCAATGCACCCGCCGCACATTCGCCGGTCTGGTGGCAGGCGGGGACGACGAGTACTCTGGCGCCATGCGAACGCGTTGTCTGTGGAGCGTTGGTGCGGCCGTATCGCTGACGTTCGGCTGCGCCGACCTCCCCGAAGGCGACGTCAACCGGTGCGGCAATCGGGTCTTCGAGCCAGAACTCGGTGAAGACTGCGATGGCTCGGCGGAGATGTTCGGCCCGGATGCGCTGTGCAGCGACGCCTGCCGACTCGTCTGTGACCCGGAAATCGCGTGCCCCATGAGGTTCACGTGCGGTCAAGACGGCGTGTGCCGCACCGACTCAGGCGCCTGGGCGTTCGTCGAGGCTCTCGGCGACGAAGGGGAGGCTCGCGGCGCCATTGAACTGGCGAGCATCCGATCGCTGGACGGCCCCCTTGACGAGCTCTTCCGCGTCAGCAGGCTCTCAGCCGCGAGTCCAAGCGGACAACAAGCCGGCTCCACGGTCTGCGTCGTCGAGTCGTTTTCTTCCGCGGCCGCACTCGAAAGGACCCGGCTGCCCTGCCTCGACCTGCGGGCCCTGTGGGATCTCGATCATGATGGCCACGACGACATCATCACGTCCACGACGCCCCCGGTCGCGGGCACGGACACGACCGCGCGCTACGAGATCCACCTCGCCCAGACGAACTGGGAGCGGTCCGAGCCTCAGCCGTCATCCCCCTTGAGAGGTCGCTTGCCCGTCTTGTACGCACTTGGCTACGAGGAGAACCCGCTGATGCCGATCGTCCTGGGGCGCGTTGGCGCCGATGTGTCGCTCCTCGATTGGCACACGTTGCGCGTGCTTGAGGACTACCCCGATATCATTGGGCCCGACCTGCCCGTGGACTCGCGGATCGGAGTGCTGTCGCTGCGCTCACAGTATGCGACGAGCGGGGGTGGCGAGAACGACACGTTGGCGGTCACCATCGAGAGCGCGGGGCGCGTTGAACTCTACGACTTCGCAGTCATCGACGGGGCGCCGGGCATCGAACAACGCCGCATCATTCAGATGCCTGATGGGACACCCATCGTCGGGCGGGCGCTGAGTCTCGATATCAACATCGCAGACGAGAGCATCGCCGACACCCCGGACGACGGGCTGCCGACCGACGGCGTCAAAGACCTCCTGGTGACCGATGGCGACTCGCCGCACATTGCGTTCGGTTTGGTCGGCGGTGCTTTCAACTCCGCTCCTGTCGGCTTTCCCTCGCCCGCGCGAACGGACCAGATGTTTGCGCCGCCCCCAGAGGGGCTAGATACGACAAGTGGGCTTTCCGCGTTCCCCGCCATCCCCGGCTTCCCCATACCGCCCAACGGGGGCTTGATGGCTGCCGCGTACATCAACGACCAGACACACGTGAGCGCGGTGTTCGAGAGCGCGCTGGTGCTGGCGCGCACCGACGGGGGATTCAGCCTAGCGTCTGATCTGGACTTCGCTCAAGCGGAAGCGGCGGACCTGGACGCGGACGGCTTCCCCGATTTCGCCATGGTCGCGCGCGGAGAAGGCTTTACGTTCGGGGCGGGACTTGTCGTGCTTAGGAGTCGAGGCGAGGAGTTCGTCACCGACACGATCATCCCGGACTTCGACGGGCCCATCGTCGTTGCGGACGTCGATGGCAACTCCATCAACGACATCCTGCTGGTGCGTCCCTCGGCAGAGCGCGCAGGCTGGCAGGAGCTTGCGATGGCGCGCGGCCGCCCTCTGCAACCGCCGGCGGCGCCTGTGGCCCTGGCCACGTTCCCCAGCATCACCAGTCCGGTATTCCTAAACAAGCCCCCCGACGCCACCGTCGCTGAGTTCGCCGCTGTGGTCGAGACCGATGACGGCAGCTTCGCCGCGGTTCGCTTCACCGCGGACACCACCCCGGCCCCTCTCAACCGCTGGGCAGCCGCAGAAGAGGTGGATAGCGGGATGCCCGTAGCGATCGCGCCCGCTGCGATGATCGTCGGCGAGTTTGACGGTGACACCTCGAATTCGGACCTTGTCCTCGCGGTCGCCCCGGGCCGCTTGGTCCATATCAAACGCGGTGAGATTCCGTTGATCGACGCGGCGCATGCCCACGCCTCCGCGCCCCTGGACGTGCAGCAAGATGCATGGGGACAGAGTGTGACAACACGGCTGGGAATCGGGGAGGACCGCGACGCGGCGCTGATCGCTGTGCCGCGCGATCTCAGCGATGCGCAAGCGGGAAGCGAGATCATCGTCGGGTGGGTCTCCGACGATCGCGCCTGGACCACGGCCGTAGTCGCGACGACGACGCAACTGATCGCGAAACCGCCGGCGCCCGACTCCGGGGGCGCCGACCCCTTTGGCCCCGATCGGGCCGGCGCCACCGCCACCAGCGTGGATGTCGATGGCGACGGAATCGATGAGGCGCTCGTCGTGTCAGGACTCGCGGGGGACCCATGGTTTGTCGTGGGAGCCGATGGCGCCGGCGAGGTCCGACTGTTGGCCCTGGTCGCGCCCCCTGCCGGTCGGATCGAGGACGTCGTGGCCGACCCAGCCACGCCGGGTCGTGTCGTTTGGACCGGAGCGGAGGGAACCCGGGCTGGGACGATCGTGGTGCTCTCGGAGGACGAAACCCCGCCCAACGCCTACGAGGTCGACGGCGCCGCGCTGCTGGATATCTCAGTGGTGGAGGGCGCCGGGGGACTCGCCGTGGCGACGGGCAACTTCGATCAAGACGGGCTATCCGACGTCGCGCTCGGCGACGCGACGGCGGTCCGGATCTACCGATCCGTGCCGACGATCGAATAGGGCGCGCGGGGTAGGGTCTCACGTACGGTCGAGTGAGCGCCCAGAATGCAACGGGCGCCGCCACCCGGGTGCCAACCGCGACGGTTCGCGTCTGGCCGCGACGTTGAGCCGCTTCGCTACCGTGGACTCGTGACGGCTGGCGCCGATGCGGACCTCGCTGAGGCCGTGGGTTCCGTCTCGACCGCTGGGCTCACGCTGCAGGTCCGGCCGGAGGGTGCGGAACTCCGTCGTCGAGTGCATCGAGAGATGTCGGAGCTAGTCATGCTCGGTCGACACGGAGTCGAACGGGAGCTTGGCGGTTGGGGATGGGACGCGTCTACCCGGCTGCTGACGCCAGGCTTGAGCGGAACGTCGCGCTGAAGGTCGTTCGGCGAGAGACCGGCCCCAAACTTGACACCGGCATGCGTCGCGAGTCGCAGGCGATCGCCCAGCTCAAGCACCCCAATGTCGTCCGGGTCTTTGAGGTCGGCGTGTGAGGGAAGGGCGTTTGTCGCGATGGAGTACCTCCCCGGCGCGACGCTTCGACAGTGGTTCGAGGAGCGTCCGCGAACGCCGCAAGAGGTTCTCGGGGTCTTCGCAAGAGCCGGCCGATGGCTGCATGCCATCCGTGAGGCCGGTCTGCAGCATCGAAATTTCAAGCCTGCCAACGTGATCCTGGGGAGTCGGATCGGCCAAGGTCGTGGACTTCGGTCTCTTGGGCGGCGGAGGCCCTCAAGGAAGCGTCGCAGGACGAAGCGGAGGTGTTCGTCAGCAAGTGGTGGTGAGTCGGTGGCCGAGGTTGGGAGCTGTTCGGACAGCGACGGATGGTTCTACAGTTCTGCACGTCGGCGACCAGCATCCGTTTGTGCGCGCGAGCGTGTGATGCGTTCGTTGCCCACGGTGACCTGACGACGGCGTGTGACTGCTCTCCGGAATCGGATGGCACTGAGCCATGGTCCCACCTTCCTCCCCCGCTGTACCCAGTCGATCCTCTCGGAGAGCACAGGTCCGGCGCGACCGCGATCAACCTCGATGTTGACGGAGACGACGTCGACGAAGCGCTCCTCGTCACAGGTGTGGCCGGCGACCCCTGGTTCTTGTTCGGACGAGATGGGAGCGGTGCGATTGCGCTCCTCCGGCTCGTGGCGCCCCCGACTGTGCAGATCGAAGATGTCGCCGCAGATCCGACGACTCCTGGCGGCGTCGTTTGGACTGGCCGGATGGAACGTGGTCGGGCCGCGTTGACACCTCCCTTTTACCCCAATCAGCGGCCCAACCCAACCGGGGAGCCGGATCGCGCCGGGGGCGTTTGG
>CAYGTG010000178.1:0-10814 GCA_964352485.1 uncultured Nannocystaceae bacterium
GCTTGATGGACACGGTCATGCGGTCGCGCTCGACGTGCAGCGACGGCATGGGAAACGGCCACGTCTCGGCCCCGGTCTCGTGGGTATCCGTGTAGTACCGCCGCAACGTATCGACCGTAATCTGAGATGCGACTTCGCCACTCGCGTGTCCCCCCATGCCGTCGGAAACGGCAGCGAGCGGCATGTCCTCGGCGATGAGGAAGTTGTCCTCGTTGTGGTCGCGAACGCGCCCCACATCGGTGACCCCCGCGAAGCGGATCTTAGAGTTTCCGTCGATGAAGCTGATGCTCATGGGCAGCTAGAACGCGATCGGCACAACGGTACCAGGTAGGGGCGCAGCGATGCTACGCTGATCGGGCGTGTCCAACGAGAGCGCTGCTGCAGCCACGGTGCTGAACTTTGCCCAGGTGAGCCCTCCACGGCTGCTGTTTGCGCTCCTGCACAAGCGTTTCACCGGCACGATGGAGGTCGAGCAGCCGGCCTCCGGGGGCCAGCCCGCCGGGATGCGGCGCGTGTGGTTCAGCGGCGGCATGCCGGTGTTCACCAACTGGGTCAGCGGCCCCGACGTTCTGGGGCAGGTACTGCTCGAGCTGCGAAAAGTTGACGAGGCCACCTTGATGCAGGGGCTCGGGCAGATGGCCCAGCAACGCGGCGGACTCCTCGGCAAAACCCTGCAGCAGCTTGGCGCCATCGATGAGGCCGAGCTGGCCGAGGCGCTTCGGTTCCAATGCGCTCGAAAGCTGTCTCATGTCTTCGCACTTCACGACGGACAAGCCACGCTGCAAAGCTCGCAGCACGACCTCGCGAACATGCTCGGGGTCAACGTCCTCGAGTTGATGCTCGCGGCGGTGGGTCGGCACTACGACGAGGCCCGGGTTCACGCCGAGATGGGTGCGCACCTGAGCGCCTCACTGCGCGTGACCGCGGCCTATTCCCGGTACCAAGCGCACTTCCGCTTTCGACCCACCGACGCTCCGCTCCTCGAGGCGCTTGTCGCCGGGACCGACTTCAATCGCCTTGCCGCGGCCGGCGAAGGCGGTTCGCGCCGCGCAGCCCAGCTCGTGTACGTGCTCTGGGCGTCGCAGATGCTCTACACCGGAGCGTCGGCGCAGAACGTCTCAGCGCCGGCGACCCCTCGACGACCCACGCCCAAACCCCAACCTGCGCCCGTCCCGGCCCCTGCTCCGGCCGCGCCGGTTCCGGCACCGCCCCCCGCAGCGGCGCCCGAGGCCAGGGCGTCCGAGGCCGTGTTCGTCGCCGAGCTCGAGGACTTCGAGGCTCGAATCGCGGACGACACCAACCCGTTCGCGCTTCTGGGCCTCCAGTTCACCGCCGGCCGCAAGGAGCTGCGGGCGGTCTGGTCCGACCTCAGTCGCCGCATGCACCCCGATGCGCTGCAAGCCAAGGGTTGGGACCATCTTCGCGAACGCGTGAACGACGTGTTCGCCGCACTGAGCGAAGCCAACACCACGCTCTCCAACAAGGAAGAGCGCCAACGCATCGCAGAGGCCCTCGAACGCGGCGAGGACGTTTCGGCCAGCGCCGATGCCGAGGCCGTCAACCTGGCCCGGGCCGCGTTCGAGAGCGAGGTCGTCGCCCGCGATGCCGACCGCTACCTCAAGGCAAACAAGTTCGAGCGGGCAAACGCGGAATTCAAGCGCGCCCTCGAGCTCACTCCAGACGAGCCCGACTACCAGGCAGCTGCCATCTGGTGCGAATACAACTTGTCCGAGAAGGCCCGCGGTGACGCGACGCGAGCCGAGAAGCTCTTGGGCGCCGTGTTGACCGAGGCGCCCAACCTCGCCCGAGCCCAGATGTGGAGAGGCCACATCCTGCGTGATCTCGGGGCTACGGGCGCAGCGATCATTTGCTACGAGCGGGCGCTGAAGTCCGACCCTCGGCTGATCAACGCCGAGCGATATCTGCGGGCGCTCAAAGTGGCCCGCGGTCAGTCGCCCGATGGGAAGAAGCGCGAAAAGAAGAAGACCGGATTGCGGGGCCTTTTCAGCAAGAGCTGACGCCGCGGCTCCTCGGTGGCGTTGGCCTTGCGCAGCGCTACGGGCTAGCAACAGCGCGAAGGGCGGCACCGAACCCCGCCTGCTCCCGACGTCCACCGCCGCACGTTCGCAGCCGCACAGTCCCCACCCGCACCTTCGAAGAGCAGCGGCAGAGGACGGCCGCAACGCAAAGCATGTGCTCAAACATGCAAAAAGCGCAGCTGCGCGGAAGATGAGCGTTCGACGTGATGCACAGGACCGGGGATTCGCCGGGTGTGGTTGTCTCGAACTCGTGGCATCCTGAGCCATGTTCGGAAGGCGGTTGTGGTGGGGTCTGGTGCTGTTTGCGGTGGCGGCATGCGCGAAGCCGTCCGTCTTCACCTGCCTTGACGACAGCTCCTGCTCGGCCGGCAATGAGTCGGGACGCTGCGAGGACAACGGCTACTGCACCTTCCCCGACCCCACGTGCGCCTCGGGCCGGCGCTACGGCGAACTCGCACCCGGAAGCCTCGCCAACTTCTGCCTGCCCCCATCCGACGCCGGTGCCACTGACGGTGGCACCGGCGACACCACCGAAGACATGCCCGACCCGGCGGTCTGCGGAGATGGCGTGCGCGAGGACGACGAGGCCTGCGACAGCGCCGACCTCGGCGATCGCACGTGTGAAGGCGAAGGGTTCGTCGATGGCAACCTGCGCTGCAATCCCGACTGCTCGATCGATACGAGCCAGTGCACCCGCTGTGGCAACGGCACCCTCGACGACGGCGAGGAGTGTGACGGCTCCAGCTTCGGTGACGCAGACGACTGCTCGGATGTCGGGCTCGGCGAGCCGAGCGAGGCCCTCGGATGCACCGCGGACTGCCGCGTGGAGTTCTCGGGCTGCTCCGCCTGCGGAGATGGGGAGATCACCGAGCCCGAAGGCTGGGTGGGCGACGATGTCGGTGGCCTGGGGTGCGTCGACGTCGGCTTCGAGGACGGCACGCTGGGCTGCTTGCCGGGGTGCGGGTTCGATACTTCCGGATGCACCGAGTGTGGCAATGGGGTCCGCGAGGGGGTCGAGGCCTGCGACAGCGCCGACCTTGCCGGCCAGAGCTGCGACTCGCTGAGGTTCGACGACGGCGCGCTGGGCTGCTCGGACGACTGCACCTTCGACACCACCAACTGCTCGAGCTGTGGGGACAGCGTCGTGTCGGCGGACGAAGCCTGCGACGGAAGTGACTTCGATGGAGCGTCGTGCGCCGACTTCGATTTCGACGATGGCGCTCTGAGCTGCAGCGACACCTGCACGATCGACGCCTCCGGCTGCAACACCTGTGGTGACGGAGCCCGCCAAGGCATTGAGATCTGCGACACCTCCGACCTCCAGGGCCAGGACTGTGACTCGCAAGGGTTCCCCGACGGAGGGACGTTGGCATGCGCGGCCGACTGCAGCGCCTTCGACGTCGAGGGATGCGTCGGCTCGGGCTGTGGTGCCGAAGCTCCCTGCGCCGCCGGTGAAACCGAAGAAGAATCCTGCGGGGACTGTGGCTCCCGAACCCGTACCTGCACCGCCAACTGCATCTGGGGCGGGTGGAGCACCTGCACCGGAGAAGGACCCTGTTCCGCCGGAGCCTCCCAGAACCAGGGATGTGGTGACTGCGGAACGCAGCAGAGATTCTGCAACGGAAGTTGCCAGTGGGAAAACTGGGGCAGCTGCTCGGGCGAGGGCGCGTGCACGCCGGACCAAACCTCGACCGAGGACTGTGGCAACTGCGGCTCCCGTTCGCGCACCTGCAACGCGTCCTGCGGTTGGGGCGCCTATGGCAGCTGCACCGGCCAAGGCGTGTGCGCGCCCGGCGAGGTGGATGAAGAGTCGTGTGGAGACTGCGGCACCCGCACGCGCACCTGCAACGGCAGCTGTGGCTGGGGTGCGTGGGGCATCTGCGGTGGACAGGGCGTGTGCTCACCGGGTGAATCGCAGACGAGCTCCTGCGGCTGCAGCAACCTCGGCGAACGCGACCGTACCTGCAGCTCGAGCTGCAACTGGGGACCCTACGGGCCCTGCGCTGGCGACTTGGTCTGTCCAAACGGTACCGCATGCATCTGCGGCGGAGACATCTGCGGCACCCCCGGCGACCCCTGCCCGTAGCTTGCCCCTCGACCCGTGAACCCGTGAGCCGGAGTTGTCTTCGGCCTGCACAACGCGGTGGGTCGGTGTCACCATGGCCCGACGATGGCGGACGTCGATAAGCCCTCTGTGCCGCGTTGGCGCCAGTTCCATTGGCGAGGCGCCATCTTCTTGGCCGTCTCGCTGCTCGCCATCGTCGGGTTTGCGTCTGGGGTTGGCGCGAGTGAGCGCCCGGGCATCGAGACGGCCGGCCTGCTGACCCAGGTCTACTACGCGTTCGGGTTGTTCCTGTTCGGCGGCATGGATCTCGGAACACCCCAAGGCGGCCCGGGCTGGGGACGGGTGATGCTCTGGATGGCGTACTTTGGTGCGCCGCTCGTGACGGCATCTGCGCTGGTCGAAGCCATCATGCGCCTGGTGCAGCCCCAAGCGCTGATGTGGAGGCGGCGAAGCGGGCACATCATCGTCGGCGGCTGCGGACGACTGACGGCGCTGTATCTAGAGCGGCTGCGGGAGGCACAACCGAACGTGGATGTGTTGATCGTGGGCGACGTGTCCGAAACGAGTGCGTTTGACGAGCTCCGTGACACCTACCGGGCCGAGGTCTTGCTCGGAGATATCGCAAGCGAAGCGCTGTGGCGACGGCTTCGGGTCCACACCGCGGGGCGCATTGTCTTGCTTGGGGGAGACGACTTCATCAACCTCGAAGCGGCGACCAGGATTCATGCGATGGCCCCCGACATCGCATCGCGGCTGATCGTGCACATCGCGGATCTCACCTTCATGCGGGCCCTCGCCGGGACGGCACTCGCGCGATCGTGCCATGTCTTCAACGGACATCAGATCGCCGCAACGCATCTGGTCGCCACGAAAATGCTGGCTCACTTCGAGCGCACGATTCCCTCGGACACCGTGGTACTCGCCGGTTTCGGCAGGTTTGGGCAGACCGTTCTTGCTGAGCTGCAGGAAAAAGCGCCCGGGGACTTTCAGCGCGTGGTGATCGTAGACCTCGAGGCGAAACGCGAGGTTGCCGTGTTCGACGAGCAGATCGGTTTCCGCGGGGGATACGAACGGGTCGTGATCGAAGGCGACCTCCGCGACCCGAGCCTGTGGCGGTCGGTCGAGGGCGAGATCGAGCGCGGAGGCGTCGAGCCCGTGCTGGTCTTGGGCTCTGGCCTCGACCGAACCAACTTCCGCATGGCGATGACCCTGGGGAAGCGCCACGCTGAAGCCCTCATCATCGTTCGCTCCGAGCGGCGGTGGGCATTTGCCGAGGCCTTTCGGGGGCGAAGCGGAATTCAGACGGTCTCGGTGGCGGGGCTCGTCGCGCTGAGCATGCCGCCTTCGTGGTTCGATCCCGACGCGTCGATGGGCCGCCTGGACGTCGTCGTACCTGGCGGTTCTGCGGTCACCCCTCATCGACAACCGTAGACGTCGTCTCGATCAGCTCCGCAAACCCATCGTAGATGATGGCGCGGTCGCGCCGAAGCTGCGCCACGGAGCGAATCGCACGCGCCCGGGTGAGGCGGACCCGCACCGCGCGGGCGGTCTCGCGAGCGACGACCCAGTAGCGCAACGCCGCGGCGCCCCCCACAGCGCTGAGCATGGCCGCGATGATGCCGGCCGAGACGGGTGCATCCGGAATGCGAGGAAAGCCCAGGTGCAGCTGCTGATGCCCCAACCCCGCGGCGATGCCGACGGCGATCCAGGTCAGCGGGTACAGCAGCATCCCCAACATCAGCTTGACCGTGGCTTCGTCCTTGCGTCGCTTGCCGGCCAGCTTGGCGATGAGCAACAGCAAGCCCGCAGTGGGGAGGTTGACCAGGTAGCCGACAAACACAAGCGGCGGAAGCAGGAAGAACACTCCGAGCGCTTGAACCACGAGCAGCGCGATCCACTTTGCCGACTGCGTTCGGGGAGGCGCATCCAGGTCGTAGTCCTCGAGCTCCAGCAGCCGCAGGTCGGCGTCGTACTGGGTGACGCGGGCTCGCAGAGCGGCGGTCGAAACGGGGTCCCGCGTCTTCGCCTGCAGGTAGCCGTCGCGAACCTCTGCAAAGCCCAGCACCCGCTCGCCGATCGTCGTCTTGCCCGGTGACTCGCCCGAGCGGCGGGCCCGCTCCGCCCGGACGAGGCGACGCGCCCGATGCAGCAGATCGTGCACCTCCCAACTTTCGGTGGCATGGACCACGTCGCGCAGCGTCTGCTCCATGTGCTCGGTGAGCTGTCGGGACAACGCACGCACGTCCTGTCCATCCACATCTCCTGGTGGAGTGACGTCGAGGTGCGGCGGCAGCTCGAGCGGGGGAAAGAACGCAACGAGTGCGCTCGAGCGGAACATCTGCTTGTCGTCGTAGTGCAGCCCGGTGAGTAGGATCGCAGGCGGTTCACGCTCGGGAGCGAGCTGGCGGGCGCGGTAGTATAGCCGAGCCGCCCCCGTCTTGAGCGCCTGCAGGCCCGAGTGGTCGTGCGAGTCGCCTTCGGGAAACAGGGCCGACAGCGAACCTGCCGCAACCCGCTCGGCCAGCGCTTCGAGGCTCTTGCGGTTCGCCGCCCGCCGAGCGTCGGTCGAGGTGTCCTTCATGTCGGACGCCCGATAGATCGGGACCGTGCCGACTTCGCGAAGCAGGTTGCCCACCAGCGGATAGGAAAAAAGGCCGTGCCGGGCCCCAAACACGATCGGGCGAGGGCACTGGGTGAGAATCAACGCGGGATCGACCAGCCCATTGGGATGCCACGACACCACCAAGCCACCGCGCTCGGGCGGAACGTTGCCCGTGCCGCCCACCTCGACCCGCCGGAAGAACAGGTTGACCGCGGTCCGCAGCGCGACCTGGATCCATGGGTATGCGCGACTCAAGCGGAGGACTCCAGCGTGGTGACTCGCAATCGCACCGTGTGAGAGCCTACCCCGTGGCGATGGACCCCGCACCTGGCGAGCCCCGTGTCGCGCACTACCTGTATGCGCACCGAGCCGTGCCCCGAGCCTTTCTTCGCAACCCGGCAGCGATCATGGGCATCTTGGGTTCGGATGACGGCCCCGTGTTTCTCTCGGGAATGTGGGATGTGATGGACGAGGCGCTCCAGCCGAGCGAGCGCGTGAAGGACACCAGGGTCGAGCTGGAGTGCTTTGCCCTGGACCGAGACATCTTCATTGCACTGGTCACCATGCCCCCTGTGGCTCGGCCCCTCGAGGCGTACTTCGTCGCGTGCGCGGCCCGGTTCGAGTCAGTGGGTGATCCCTTCGCGCGGGCGTTCACGCTCAACGCCGCGACGACACCGGGCGACCCCGACGACACCGGCATCCTCGAGTGGACCCTCGAAGGTGAGCGCACGTTGATCGAGCCCCGGTGCGCACCCGATGGGTCCGCGTTCGTCGACACGCTCGAATCGTTTCTGCTGCGCGAGCACGGGTGAGAGATCGAACCGGCCCCCCCGGGTCCTGATACCCTCCCCGCCGTGAACCTCGACGTCGACTTCGTTCGCGCGCAGTTCCCCGCTCTGCAGGCGCCGTGGGTGCTGTTCGACAACGCGGGCGGCAGCGTGCCTGCCCGGCCGGTGATCGAGCGGACCACGCACTACATGGAGCACCGAGCAGTGCAGCTGGGGGCCAGCTATGGGCTGTCCCAATCTGCACAAGCCGATGTCCGAGCCGGCGAAGCTGCGGCTGCTTCGCTACTCGGCGCCTCCACTCGCGAGAGCATCGTCAGTCACTCGACCACGATGGGCTTTGGTCTGCTGGCCGCCGGGATCGGGCCCACGCTTTCGGCCGGCGACGAAGTGGTGGTCACGAACCTCGACCACGCGGCGAACATCGGATGCTGGCGTCGCATGGCGGCCCGCCATGATCTCGTGCTTCGCGAATGGAAGCTGCGCCCCGAGACCGCCAGCCTTCACGTCGACGATCTCAACGGCATCCTAGGCCCCAAGACGCGGCTCGTTGCGTTCACGCACTGCGCCAACGTCGTCGGTGCGCTGCTCGACGTTCCGCGGATCGTCGACGTCATTCGGGACAACCGGCAAGACACGATCATCGTCGCCGACGGAGTTGCCTATGCCCCGCACCGACAGATCGACGTCGCCGCCCTCGGGGTGGATGCGTACGCGGCGAGCCTTTACAAGGTCTACGGACCCCACCTTGGCGCGGTGTTCGGGCGAGAGTCGCTGCTGCTTGCAGCGCACGGTCAAAACCACGACTTCATCCCCGAAGACCGCGTCCCGTACAAGTTCCAGCCTGGCAACGTGACCCACGAGCTCACCGCCAGCCTGGCGGGTATCTCGGACTACCTCGACGCCGTGGCCGCCCACCACGGCATTGAGTCCGACCAAGCCCGCGAGCGTCACCGAGCCGTGTTTGCCCAGATCGCCGCGCACGAGGCCGCCCTGTGCGCCCGTCTTCTCGAGGGCCTGCTCGAGCACGACGCGATCACCGTGATCGGTCCGCACGACCCGGACCCAAACATCCGGGTCCCCACCGTTGCGTTCACCGTGAAGGACCGAAACGCGAGCGAGATTCCGCCCCAGTTCGACCCCCACGGAATCGCGCTGCGCTGCGGCGACTTCTATGCGCCGGCTGCGATTGAGGCGCTCGGCCTCAAAGAGTCCGGGGGCGTCGTGCGAGCCAGCCTGGTCCACTACAACACCTTGGATGAGGTCGATCGCTTCTTGTCGGTGCTGGCCGACGTCGTGTGACCTCGGACAGGCGAGGACTGCGCGGCGTTCCCTGAAAGGGTAGCGGGGCCAACGCCTGTGGCAGGCAGAGTCAAGCTGTCGGCCATCACGAACCCCACAAGACGTGACTTGCCCGGGCAACGGCGCTACTGTCCGCACCGGAGCGTTTCCCCTGATGTACCCGCGCGTTCGTTTTGCTTGTCTTTCGTCCTCCCTCCTTCTCGGCCTGAGCCTCACCGCGTGTGGGGATGATGGGTCCGCCAATGGAGAGACCGACCCGGGGTCCTCGTCGACGGCCACGCCGACCACGGGCACACCGACCACCGACAACCCAACCACCACCGGGACCGCGACGAGCACGTCCCCGACCTCGACGGATCCGACCACCGACAACCCGACCACCACCGGTCCCACGGGCACCGACACCACCGACACCGACGCCACCACGGGCGAGCCGGTTGCGTGTCCCTACGAGCCCATTGAAGGCGAGCAGGCGGTTGGCTTCGAGCTTGTGGCCACTGGCTTCAACCAGCCGCTGTTCGTGCTCGGCGACCCTGTCGACACCGACGTCCTGTACGTCCTGCAGAAGAGTGGAGCGATCAAGCGGCTCGGCCCCGACGATGACGCTGCCCCTGCAGAGGACTGGTTCTCGGTGCCGGTCAACACCGCCAGCGAGATGGGGCTGCTCGGAATGGCGTTCCACCCCGACTACGCGGACAACGGGCTCATGTATCTGCTTCACAGCGACACGGTCAGCTCGTGGCGCGTGACCGAGTTCGCGGTCGAAGGCGGCCAGGTCAACGCAGGCTCGGCCCGCCAGGTGCTGGGGATGGGACAACCCGCGCCGAACCACAACGGCGGCATGATTCAGTTCGGCCCCGACGGCATGCTCTACGTCTCGGTGGGCGATGGCGGACCGCAAAACGACGGTTGTGGCAACGGCCAGAACACCAACACTCACCACGGATCGATTCTTCGCATCGACGTCGCGGCCGACAGCACCGCCGACAGTTCGCCGAGCTGCGGTGGCTGTGGCTGCCCAACGGTCGATGGTTTCGACTACACCGTCCCCGCCGACAACCCGTTCGTGGGCGACAACAATGTCGACGACGCGATCTACGCCTACGGCTTCCGCAACCCGTGGCGCTTCTCCTTCGATCCCGAGGGCGGCACCCTGTTCGTGGCCGACGTCGGCCAAGAGCAGTGGGAAGAGGTCACCGTCGTCGAGGCGGGCACCAACCACGGCTGGGGCGACATGGAAGGCAACCACTGCTTCAACGACGGCGGCTGCGACGATTCTGCAGCGCCCGGCCAGACGAACGGCGACGGACTCGTGGCTCCGATTGCGGAGTACAACCACGGCAACGGCCGGTGCTCCATCACGGGCCTAGGCGTCTACCGCTCGTGCGAAGTTCCTGGCTTCGACGGCCTGTACTTCTACGCCGACCTCTGCAGCACCGAGGTCTACGCCGTCTCCTATGACGGCGCCAGTTCCGAGGTCATTGGACCGGTGGGCAACGTACCTTCCAACATGGGGCCGTTCGGCGGTGGCTACAACGCCTACGGCGACGTGTTTATCGCGGGTTCGCCCGCCGCTGGCGGAGCTGGCTCCATCTACCGCATCACCGCTGGACGGTAGGTTCGCCACTGCGAACCCAAGCGCCGCGCCCTTCGGGGTGGCGGCGCTTTTTCTTGCTCCAGTCGGACAACTCCTGCTGTTCTCGGCATCCACCGCTGCCCCCTGAGTCTCTACCAGCGCCTCGCTTACGACCGCGCTCGTCTCGGCGTGCCTGCGAGTTGGACTCGGTGCGGCCGCCGCTCCTCTGTGGCAGCGCGCTTTCTCGTGAAATGACTCGGCGCTCACTGACTCAGCTTCGCTCCAGACCCCGCTGCTGCTTCCCGGCGCTCCCTCGCGCTCCTGCCGCCATCTCATTCCCCCGCCCTACTCCTCCATCCCGGCTTTTTCCCACTTCATTTCGCTTAAGGGCCTCTATTTATCCGGCGGGATCTCCGAGGGAGCGCGTGAACCACGCTGTCGTTCG
>CAYGTG010000179.1:0-5901 GCA_964352485.1 uncultured Nannocystaceae bacterium
GCAGTGGGAGACGACCTCCACCACGGGTGGCTCGAGTTCATCCTCGGACGTGAACACGAACAGTTCATTCAACGCGGTGGCGCTCGAGGTGATGACGAGGGCATCGGGCGTGGGCCCGTCGACGAGTCGATCCAAGACGATGGTGGCCGAAAACAACTCGCCGTCAGCGATCTCTCCGCCTACGAATGTTTGCTGCCCGATACTCCATCCGCTGTCGATGTGATCGAAGACGTTTGCCTTCCCGCTGTCGCCCCATGAAATTCCAGCGTCCGGGTCTCCGTTGCAGGCCTGGTGCGTGACCCCAGGCTCCCCGGGGTTGAGGCTGTCGCCGTCATGCGGCCCTTCGTTCCAAACGCAGGGGGAGTCGATCGCGAAGGCGGTCAGAGTGAACGCGCTTGCCGGGGCACCGAGCTCGGCCAAGAGGTGCAACGTGACCTCGACGCGGTCGGCAGAGAGGGCCGGAACCGGGATGCGGAGCAGCAGCACGCTGGGCTCGGCCGCATCCGCCAAGGAGCCGAAGCCCGTCTGGCCGTAGTTTAGGCTGGAACAGCTCCCATCGAAGCAGGTCCGCAGGAATGCGTCGTCGGTCACGACCGCGCTGGCGGGCTCACAGACAACCCCACCGGATTCGCCAGCGGATGTCCCGGTCCAGTCGCCGCCTGAACTTCCGCTGGAGTGCCCGGACTCGCCGCTTGGGGGTCCGCTCGAATCGGTCGGGTCCGAGGTCCCGCCGCCGCTCGATTCGCCCACCGTCACAGTCGTCACCGCCGAGCCTCCCCCACTCGCGGAGGGGTCCGAGTCACTCGCGCTCGCCGTTCTCTGGCCGGTGTCAGATGACTCCCCACCTCCCGTGCCCGCGGCGCCTTCCTCGAATCCCGAGTTGAGCGCGACGCATCCTCCCGCCACGATCAAGCACGAAACACCGAATAAGCCACGAACCATGCCGTTAGGGTTTCACGGCCCAGAGCTCAAGGCCAGAAACCAACTGGAATTCGATGACTCCGATGTCCGGAGCGTCGTCTCGCGGATCCCTGGACAGCCTGCGACTCACGCCCGCATCAACCGCCGGACTTCCGGCAAGGAGGGCCATGGTATGTGCAGCGCCTCCATTGTCCTCCAAGGACATGAGCGGCCTTCGTGCACGGATGCAAAGCGGGCTCGTTCCGAAGCGTCAGGCCTTGACGACCCGAAGCGCCGGAATGGCGTGTTCGCGCAGCTGCTCGACAGACACGACTTCCAACGTGGCCTCGTGCGTCGACTCGAGCACAACCGGCGGCGCCATGCCGGCTTCGAGTGCGTCCTTCCAGCGGCCTGCGCACAAGCACCATCGGTCCCCAGGCCTCAACCCGGGAAACCCGAACTGCGGGACCGGGGTCGACAAGTCGTTGCCGTTGCTCTTGGAGAACGCGAGGAAATCTTCGGTGACGCGGGCACAGACGGTGTGCACCCCCCGGTCTTCGTCACAGGTCCGGCACGCGCCGTCGCGGAAGAACCCCGTCATCGGATCGGTGCCGCAAGGTTGCAGAGGGTTCCCCAGGACGTTGCGCTGCTCGCTCATCGCGCGAGAGGTTAGCAGGCAGCACAGAGCTTTCCCGGTGCGGGACTGTGCGCACAAGTCCTGGGGCGTTGAGGTCGATTGCGCGCCCTTGGGTCCGGGCTCGGCAAGGGTACGTGCAAATCACATCCCCAAGACGACGCCGAGCACCACAGCCGCAGCGATGCCAAGCGCGTAGAGCCCGAGAAAGACCGCGGTTGTGAGGCCGGTGAAACGCCAGAATGACTTCTGGTGTTCGAGCGCGTTCTCCAGCGCTTCAACGCCGAACCCCGCCTGAAGCGAGGAAATCGACGTCCGGTAGCGATACAGAATGTTCGCACCCACTGCGTACAACACGGCAGGAATCAGATAGATGAGCCCGATGAACGACGCTTCGGGCATCATCGCCGGAGCCGCGAACACCATGGCGAGCCCGCCGAGAACCATGAACCCGGCCCCGACGAATCCGAGCACGGCCAAGAACGTGACCCACGGGCGGGTTTGACTCATGGCCGCCAGGACGCGGGGCGTGAGGACATCGTCGCCGCGGCGACCCGCTTCCGGGGAAGGGGGGCCATCGGAGATCGGGGACAAGTAGGGATTCACAGACACAGGCGCGTAGGAAACCCATGGCTGTCTCCTTGTATTTCCGATCGGCATCCCGCGGTGGGGACACTCCTCGGAGGACCCGCCAACCCAACGCGCTTCGTCCGTGGACCCGGCCGAAACCCCGGAACGGACGCTCGAGCTGTGCTGCTAAAAGAACGTCCCGCCGACGTTCAGGCCAAACACCATCTGGTGCACGGGCCCCGCGTCGGTGTCCTGCGCCGCAGCGCACTGCGTATCCCCGCCGCGCTGCCGACAGACGTCGCCCTGGGCGTTGAGCAGCAGGTCGACGCGGGCTCCAATAAACACGCGGTCGCTGATGAAGAGGTCCAAGGTCGGGCCCAGCAGGGCGGAGAACCCCGCGGAGTAGTCGCGGTCATCACCGGGGAGGCGGAAGACTTGTCTGGAGAATCCGGCGCCCAAGGACAGGCCCAGGTCGAAGCGCCACAGCGGAATGCTCGGGCGGACCACCCCGTAGATCGAGTGCTGATACGCGACCTCATACGGAAGGCCGTCGGGATTGACGAACGACATGTCGAACATGCCGAATCGATACGCCGCCCCCACAAACACATAGGGATTGATGCGATAGCCAAGCTCTGCACCGGTGGCCAGTGATGGTCGGGTGCTCCCATCGATCGTGATGCCGTCCACCGTCGACTCTCGGGAGCACGGCCCCCGTCCGGGGACGCAAACCGACCCACCCGCGAGCAGGCTCCATTGCCCACCTCGGCGACGAATCTGCGGTCCGTCGCCCTCTGCGGCCTGTGCCGGCGGCGACGCCCCGATCCAGGCCAGAGCGAGGGAGGCGGCCGGGACGAGGAACTTCCAAAGGGTGCGCATGAGCGGCGGGAGGATTGCGCGAGCCTCCGCGCAGACCAAGAAACCCGCGGTTGTGAGAGAGTGCCCGGGGCTCGTGGCGCCGAGAGTGTTCACCGGCGATGACGCTGTGCGCCGAATATCCGCAGCTGATCTGGCAGCGGTATCCGCGCGGAGAACCGGGCATGAAGCACGAGCACGAACGCACCGACGCGACTGCGTGTCCGTGGCCTCAGCGACCAAGACGCCGGTTCCTCGCGGACGACCGACGCGCACATCAGAGTAACCGTTGCGTCCGACTCGGCTGCCCGCCAACATCGATGGTCGGTGACCGAGCAAACGACAAGAGTTCCCTCGGGCGCGACCGAGAGTGAACGCGCGGTCGTGCCCGACGCATCGCTGCGGCCCGGGATGGTCCTGGGGCGCTACGTCGTGGTCGGATCGCTTGGGCGAGGCGGGAGCGCATCTGTGTACGCCGCCTTCGACACCCAGCTTGATCGCAAGGTCGCCCTGAAGGTCCTGCATCGCCGGGACGCCGACACCGAAGAGAGTGAGTCTCGGTGGCGTGCGCTGATGCGGGAGGCTCGGATCCTCGGCAAACTGAGCCATCCCAACGTCGTCACCCTCTTCGACATCGGCCGGTTCGAGGACGTCTCGTTCGTTGCCATGGAGCTCGTCGAAGGTGTGGACCTTCGTCGCTGGCAGCACGCGGAGCAGCGTTCCGTGCTCGCGGTACTCGAGGTGTATCGGCAGGCGGCGGCGGGACTCGAAGCGGCTCACGCTGCGGGAATCGTCCATGGAGACTTCAAGCCCGCCAACGTGCTGGTCGGGGACGACGGTCGGGCGCGTGTTGGCGATTTCGGCGTGGCCCGAGCACTCGCCGAACCCGCCCCGACACAGAGCTCGATCACCGACGACGAGGGCACGCTCGAGCGAGACACCTCGACCACGAAGTTCGTCGGGACACCCTACTTCGCCGCGCCCGAGCAGCACGACGGGGGTGTGCCCTCAGCCCGCAGTGACATCTACGCGTTCGTGCTCGCGCTTCACGACGCGATCGCGGGGGCACCGGCTTTCGCGGGCAAGACCATCACAGCGTTGGCGACGCAGAAGGAGGCTGGACCCCCGGCGCCGCACACCAACGTACCGTCGTGGCTTCACCCCGTGATCGAGCGGGGTCTTCAGCCCGACGCAGCACGGCGGTTCGAGAGCGTCTCCGAACTACTGGCGTCGCTTCAACCTCCCGTGTCGCGGGGGGCCTTGCCCTGGATGCTCGGGGCGGTCGGGCTTGGCGTCGGCGTCGCCGCGGCGCTGGGCGCCACCAAGCCCGAACCCGCCGATCCTTGTGAAGGGGCGGCACGGCACTGGGACACCCAGTGGTCTGCGGATCGGCGTGAAGCTGTCGCGACCTCGCTTCGTGCCGCGGCGCTGGACGCAACCTCGGTCGAATCCGCGGTCGGCGAGCTCTCCAACTACGTCGACGACTGGGTGGTGACGCAAACCGAATCGTGCCGAGCCACGCACGCGGGCGAGCAGTCGCCAGAACTCCTCGACCTGCGGACACACTGCCTGCACGACCGCCGACGCAGCTTCGACGCCTCGGTGCGCGCGCTGCTCGACTCGAGCCCTGAGGTCCAACGGTCGCAGGGACCGGAGCTTGGCCGGCGGCTCCCTGGTCTGAGCTTCTGCTCGGACGCTGCGATTCTGCGAGCGACGCCACCGGATCTCAACGACCCAGCCCTGGCCAAGACCGTCGACCCTGTGTTCGACACGCTGCGCGACGCCGAGGCGCTGGAGCGACTGGGTCGGTACGACGACGCCTTCGTGCTCGCAACACAGGCACAGGCCGCCGCCGATGCGTCCGGGATGCCCGCACTTCAGGCGGAGACCCTGGTCATCTACGGAACGCTTCAGGCGAGGCTACAGGGGTGGGATCCGGCAGAGGCGTCATTCGTGCTCGCGTTCGACAAGGCACTCGCTTCCGACCACGCACGGCTCGCCATTGCTGCCGCGCGCAACGTCGTCGGCGCCCTCTCCTCTCAGCAAGACCGTGTCGAAGAGGCCAAGAGATGGGGCGAGCATGCGCGCGCTCTGGTCACTCGCACCGGGTTCGCGGGCGAGCTCCCCGCGATCGAGCTCAACCTCGGACACGCCATGATGATGGAGGATGACCTCCCGGGGGCGAAGCTGGCATATACGCGCGGGCTCGATGCGCTTCGCAACCACCCCGATCGCCTCAACGGCCGAAGGGAGCCGCAGTTGCTTCGTGCGCTCGGCCGCATTGCGCGTGCTCAGGGCGAGCTGGAAACGGCGCTCGACTACCAGCGGCAGGCCATGAAGATTGGGCAGTCGATTGCCCCCGCTGGCGCGCCGACCAACGGATACGACCACCACGCGCTCGCGTTGATCTACGGCAAGCTCGGGCGCCACGACGAGGCAGCCCAAGAGCTGGCAACGGCTCGCGACCGATTTTCGGCGTCATCGGGGCCGACACACCACACCACGCTCACGGTCGAACAATCGCGGGCGCTTGCGCTGCATCGCGCGGGTCACAACGAGGACGCCGCCACGCTGCTGCGCTCCACGTGCACGCTGATGGAGCAGCACAATCCCGATGCCCTGCCGCAGTGTCTCTCAAACCTAGCCACCGTCGAATTGGAGCGTGGCAATCTTGAGCGGGCGACCACCTTGGCCGAAGAGGCCCTCGACACGCAGCGCCGCAATCACCCCGAGGACACCCGCTCGATGGCATTTCGGACCCTCGCGCTCGCGGAGGTTCGACGCAAGGCGGGTCAAAGAGCCGAGGCGCTGGAGTTGCTTGAGACTGCGCAGCGTCTTGCGGTCGATGTGCTCGGCGCAGATTCGCCGGACATCGTCGCGTTCGAGCTTGGGCTTGGCCGGCAGCAGCGGGAACTCGCGGTTCCCGGGCACGGGGTTGAAGC
>CAYGTG010000179.1:5911-10776 GCA_964352485.1 uncultured Nannocystaceae bacterium
GCCTTAAAGCGCGCCCTGGAGGCCGCCAAACCGGAGGCCGTCTCGCCGGCGGTCCGCGCCGAGGTGTTGTTCGAGCTGGGGCGTTGCATGCTCGCGGCCGGGCAAGACGCTGCCGCCGGTGAAATGGTGGCCGAAGCACGCACGCTGCTGGTGTCGGCGGACGACGCCACCCTCGCGGCCGAGATCGACGCGTGGCAGGCCGCACGCTCCGCGGACTGATGCGCAGGCTCAGGCCAGACCGAAGAAGCGACGCGTGTTCGCGGTGACTGCGGTTGCCAGCGCCTCGGGAGTTTGTCCGCGCAGCCTCGCCACGGCGGCGAGCACATGCGGAAGCATGGCGGGCTCGTTGCGCCGCGGGGTGCCCTTGGGTGCATCGCGCGGGGTCAAGAAGGGTGCGTCCGTCTCCAGCATCAAGCGATCGCCTGGAATCATCGCGACGGCCTCACGCAGCGCTTGCCCACGGCGCTCATCACAAACCCATCCGGTGATCCCCAGGTATGCGTCCATCGCAAGGTAGCGTTCCGCCTCCTGGGGGCCGCCCGTAAAGCAGTGCACCACCACCCCCACAAGCCCTGGCCGAACCGGCTCGAGGATCTCGCACAAAGCAGCGTGCGCATCGCGTTCGTGCAGGAACACCGGGAGCTGGACGTCGGCGGCGATCTCGAGCTGGGCCCGCAGACACGCGCGCTGGTCCTCCGGGGAGGAGAAGTTGCGGTTGAAGTCCAGACCGCACTCACCGATCGCGACCACCTCGTCCCGTGCCGCCAATGCACGGATCGTGGCCTCGGTCGCGTCCGAAAAATCCTTGGCGTGGTGCGGATGCGTGCCCGCGGTGGCCGAGAGATGGACGCGATCGCCCCGGGCCATGGCCGCAGCGGCCTCACTCGTCGCGGCGTTGGTCCCGGTAATGATCATGTGGCCAACACCGGCCGCCTGGGCACGCGCCATCACTTCGGCGCGGTCGGCTGCGAAAGACCGATGCGCCAGGTTCAACCCGATATCAATGAGCTCGATCATGTGCGGCGCCTCGATCGTCGGTCACCAGCGCCCTCGCTGCAAGATGGCGACTGCACGAGCGCACCCGGCATGCCGGGAACCTCTGGCGACGCATGTGCACTGAACCGCAGCAGTGTCCCGCCCGAAGCGAACCCTCCTGGTGCTACTCCTTGGCACGGCGTGTGGCGACGCGACGCGAGACGCCCCGCAAGCGACCGGCCTGACGACCCCTGCCACCGGACCGGGGGATGCGGGAACCTCGGGAGGCCCCGGCTCCGCTGAGGGCACCGATGGTTCCGAGGACGGCTCGGGCGGCGGAGAAACCGAGGAGCAAACCACAGGCGCCGATGCGTCGACCGGGGACGAGAGCGGGGACCAGGACAACTCGAACATCGCCCGCCTACAAGTGCCGGCGGGGTGGGTCACCGGTGTTGGAAACACGTGGACCTACGACTTCGAGGCCGAGCTTCCGCCCGACTACGAGATCGCCCGCGAGTTCTACGTCGAGCACCCGGACGACTACGATTTCTTGGTCGTCTACACCGAGCGCGAGTTCGAGGAGTTCTTCGCCCATGCGGTCGGCGTGCAGGAGAACATCAGCGGGATCCGCTACGGCGAGGAGCCATCGTGGTCTCAAGCAGAGGCCGCGGGAAGTGCTGGTCGGCTACAGCAGGTCAGCCTCATGAACGCACCCTCGCTGTATCCGGACCCCTCGGCGGCCGACATCCTGATCCACGAAACGATGCACCGGTGGTCCGCGTTCCTCGGTTTGCAGAGCGCACCGGGGCCGGGCTCCCTGCTCGGGCCGGCCGCCGGACACTGGAACATACACGTCAGCACCGGCGGGCCGTCCGCGACGGGATATGGGGAACTGATCGACACTGGCGGTGGCAGTTTTCGCTTCGACGTCGTCTACCCGCTTCAGGTCTCGCCGTTGGAGCTCTACCTTGCGGGACTCATTCCCGCCGCAGAGGTTCCGCCCCTGTTCTACGTGACGAACGCGACCGGCTACGACCCTGCAGTCAACGCATGGGGCGAGACTCTGGGACCCACGTCCTATGGCGAAGACGCGAGCTTCCTGGGTGATCGTGTCGACTTCACCATTGACGACATCGTGGCGTCCAACGGACCCCGCCTGCCTGCTTTTGGTGACGCACCCACCCACTTTCGGTTTGCGTTCGCTCTGGTCTGCGCGGACGTATCGGCGTGCAACGAGTCCGACCTCGCCATCGTGGAGCGCCAGCGCGTAGCCTTCGCAACCCAGTTCCCCGCGGCGACCGGACAGCGGGCAACCGTCGACACCGAGCTGTAGACGAGCGACCCCCGCACGACGCCGAACCAGATCGAGTCGCTGCGACCGCCACAAAGCGTACCGTTCGCGAGGAACAGTCGTTCAAAAGCGCGTCCAAGGCATCCCCCCCCTTTCGTCGCTCTTTTTCCTCGCTGCGCGCCTGTGGCACTGTCGACGCCTTGGAGCACTGGAAAGGCGCGGACGTGGTCGACCCGCTCGCAGCACATCACGCGCTGGGATCGGTCAAGGCGGCGCGATTATGCCCCAAGGGAAAAAAATCTGAGACACCTTCGCGACCGGTGGCAATACGTAGGTGAGTCATGACGCATCCATCCTCCTCGGACCGATTCTCGGCCCCCGACCTCGCGACCCTGCGCGGCCTGGCCCGCAGCCTGGTCTCGGTCCAAGAGGCCGACGACCTGGCGCACGAGGGCTGGATCGCGAGCCAAGGCGCAAACCACGACGGGCACCCGGCGTGGTGGAGGACCGTGCTTCGCCGCCGGCGCGACATGGGCGCACGGTCCGAGCTGCGCCGGCGATCACGCGAATCCAGGACCGAAGCGACGCAAACAAACGCGATTCAGCCCGAGGCCGTCCTCGAAAGGGCCCAGCTCTGCGAAGCGCTGGAGCAGGCCCTGAGTCGCCTCGATCCCGAAGACCGCAACCTCGTCATCGGGCGCTACTGCGAGGGACACACCGCCACCGAGCTCTCCAGTGAATTTGGCCTGCGCGCATCGACGGTACGCACCCGCCTCTCGCGAAGCCTGCAGCGGCTGCGAGACCACCTCGACCGCACCCATGGGGGCCGCGCCGCCTGGATGAGCGCGGTCGTGGCGTGGTCCCCCGAATCCCTCACCAGCCCCGGAGTTCTCGCTGTGTCCACATCCACGACCACAAAAGCCGTTGCGGCCACCGCATTCGGAACTCTCCTCATCGCGTGCGTCGCTTGGACGCAAGCCGACACCGCAGCACCGGCCGACTCCAAGCCCAGCACCGCCGACGAGCCGCCAGCCGTCGCGGCCGCGAAGTTCAAAGCGGATGCCGACGAAGGCTCCTCAGACGAGCGTCGCAGGCGATGGGAAGAGGTCCGAGCGGCCATCGCATCGCGACGCTCGAGGCAGCCTGCGTCCGAGCCCGAGCCGTCCGTCCTCGGCAAGCGAAGCCACGAAGACGTGCTGGCCGAGATGGGAGGTGAACTCGAACGCTTCGAGGCCCTCGGACCGCTGATGGCGTCCGTCCTCGAGCAGGGGCTCCCGCTGTTCGTCGAGTGCTTGGAGTCCCTGCCCGAAGCCGCGACCGGCAAGCTTCACCTGCGCGCGGACGTCATCGGCGAGCCCGAGCTCGGAGCCATCGTGGAGACGGTCGAAGTCGTCGACGATTCGCTCGACGAGCCGGCGTTCGAGGAGTGCCTGCGAGAGTCTGCCTACTCCATCGCGCTCGAGGCCGTGGAGCAGCCGATCTCGAAGTCGCTCGACATCACGGTCGATATGGAAGATCGCAGCCTGTCGGTGAACACCTCGCTCGAGCTCGAGCACTTCACCGACATGCCCACGCGCGACCCGGAGCTGTGGGCCGAGTTGCTCGAGGACCCGAAAGCCCTCGATAACCTCTCCGAGCTGCTGAAGCTCCCCGAAGTCGTGGAACAACATCCAGAGTTCGCCGCGGCGGTCCAATCCGCTGTGGCCGCAGCCGCCGAGTAGACCCGCGCCGGCGCCACTGGCCGCGCGTTCTCGACCACCCATCGGATCCGCGGGCACAATTCGATCTCTTCGAGCGTACTCCCGCCGTGATGCTGGAGGGACCCTACGGACTGGCCATGATCGGCGCGAGCACGGTTGGCTTCGCGCTTCTCGCCCTGGGTATGCCGCTGTGGGTCGGCCGCTCGGATCCGCGGCTGGGGCGCGCTTGTGCGTGGGCCATGCTTCTGGGGCTGGGGATGACCCTCGGTCTGCAGGTCCTGACCGACATCCCTCGTCCGGGCAGCACGTCGGCGCTGTTGCCCGCACCTCCGTTCGGCTCCTTCCCCAGCGGGCACGCCGTCCTGATCGCGATCGCCTTGTGCGTCACGTTCGCGCACCACCGCGGCGCGGCAATCTGCATGCTGCCGCTCGCGCTCCTGGTCGGAACCAGCCGGGTCGAACTCGGACATCACCACGGGGTCGATGTCTGGGCAGGGGCTGCCGTGGGGTTGGGTTTGGGGATCGCCACGGTCGGCCTCAGCCACACCTCGCGCACCGATCCTTGGCGATGGCGATGGCTGTTGTGGCCGCAACTCGGGCTCGTCGTCGCCGCCACGCTCGTCGCGTACACGGGGGCATTTTCCGCCTCGAACGCGCCGTGGCTCGCGGTCCCCGGCACAGACAAGGTGTTGCACTTCATCATGTTCGGCGCCCTGGCCTTTGGCACTCACTTCGCGTGCCGCGGACGTCGCTGGCGAGGTGTGCCGTGGGCGATCGCGCTCCCCCTGCTCGGTGCCATCGCCGAAGAGCTCGTGCAAGCGACCTCTCCCCACCGCACGGCCGACCCACTCGATCTGCTCGCCGATCTCCTGGGGCTGCTGTTGTTCTGGCGAATCGCA
>CAYGTG010000180.1:0-10740 GCA_964352485.1 uncultured Nannocystaceae bacterium
GTCGGGGAGAGCACCACGACCACACTCGATGCAGCGGAAGCCTGGCACGCAGCCGTCCAGCCGCTGTTGATGGACCCGAAGCTTGCCGCCGTCCGTTTCGTGGTCATCGAAACACCGCCCGCTCCCACCGCCTCGATCGCCGACCAGCTTCGCGACCGCGCGGCCAAGGTCACGGTCGCCCCCAATGCGTCCGCCGAAGACCACGACATCGAGTCGATGCTGGAGGACTTCGTTCCCGGGGGTCCACCGCCGGGTGCATCGCCGCGGGTTACACCGCCGCCCCATCCCAGCGCGCCGCCCCCAGCCGAGCCCACCGCAGATTCGAAACTCCGCGGCACCATCGCACAGAAGCTGATCGCCTCGGCGTTGGCCATGAAGCAGGGGCGTGCCGCCGAATCGGTACAGTCCACCCGAGAGGCCCGCGACCTCAGTGCGGCCGCAGGACTGCACCGCGATGCCATCAACCTCGAGCTCATGTTGGGGGGGCAACTCCTCGCCGCGGGCAGCTCCAAGCAGAGCGAAGCAGCGTTCGCCCGCGCGACGAAGACCGCCGCAGAGCAGGGAAAAGACTCCCAGGTCGCGACCGGACAGTTTGCCTTGGGCGCGAGCAAGCTGACCCGACGCGACAAACAGGGTGCGCTGGTCTGTTATGCGGAGGGCACGGTCGCCGCCGAGCGATCGGGCCAGCCCGCGTTGGCGATCGAGGGCGGACGACTCACGGGCTCGCTCGCGGCCGAGCTCGGCATGCAGGCCCAGGCCATCGCGTTCTACACAAAGGCGGTCAAGCTCGCCGAGGCCGCCGGCCCCGTCGCACCATTGACCTCCGCGGGAGAATCCGCGCGCGCCTTGGCAGAGATGTGTCGCAAGCGGGGGCTCAGCGACCAGGCGGCGAAGTTCTCGGCCCAAGCGGACACCTTCGAGAATCTCGTCGAACCCGAGGCTCCGACCGCGCTTGGAGAAGGTCCCTCCGACGAAGGCGCGATCGCCGATCCCGTATCCCCTTCGGCCCCGGCGCCCATCAGCCCCAGGGACCCCGACGCTTTCCTCCCCGTGGGCGTCGCCGCAGCGCCCGCGGGCGCCATGATGTTTGGCGCTCCACCCTCTGAGGACGAAGAAGGGACCGGCATGCTCAGCCTGGACGACGTCGCGCGCATGCGAGCGGGTGTAGAAGCCGCCCAGAGCGAAGATGCGGCACTCGAAGCCGATTCCGACCCCGACGCGCCCTCGGCCGGGCTCGACGAAGCCTCACTGGAGAAACTCCGCGCAGCGACGTTCGACGTCCTGGACGAAGACTCGAGCAGCATGCTCTCCCGGGAGGAGCTGGCGGCGCTCACCGGCGAGATCCCATTCGAGATGCCACCGCAGCCGTCGGACCCCACCCCTGCGCTCCCTGCACCGACGGCCAAGCCCGCCGACCTCGGATTCGATCTGTCCAAGCTCGATGCCCTTCGTGACGCCGACATCGACGATGAGGAGGACGGCGGTGCCACGCTGCATCGTCGCGACGCGTTCGACGACGAGTAAGCCGACCCCGTGGCGACGTTTGGCGATGCGCTCTACCATGGCGTCGTCATGAGCGAGCCGTTCGTCTTCGACCCCCCTACGCGTATCCTCCTCGGCCCCGGCCCCAGCGAAGTCCCGGCACGCGTGCTCTCGGCGCTCGCTCGCCCCACCGTCGGCTACATGGACCCCAGCTATGTCGCGCTCATGCAGGAACTGCGTGGGCTGCTGCGCATGGTGTTCGACACCAAGAACGACGCCACGCTCGCCATCACCGGAGCGGGAACCGCGGCGATGGAGTCTGCGGTTTTCAACGCGCTCGAGCCCGGCGAAAAGGCCCTGGTCTGCGTGCACGGCTACTTTGGGGACCGGCTCCGACAGATCATGGAGCGGGCCGGTGCTGACGTCGTCGTCGTGGAGTCCACGTGGGGGACGCCGACGAACCCTGATGACGTCAAGGCCGCACTCGAGCACGAGAACGACATCAAGGTTGTCGGGGTCATCCACGGAGAGACCTCGACCGGCGTCCGTCAGGAAATTCCCGAGATCGCAAGGCTTGCCCACCAGCATGGCGCGCTGCTGATCGCCGACACCGTCGCCTCTTTGGGTGGCGCCGAGTTTGCGACCGACCAATGGGGTGCAGACATCGTCTACACGGGGGCGCAAAAGTGCATCAGCGCCGTGCCTGGTTTCTCGCCGATCACGTTCAGCGACCGTGCCATGGACAAGATCCGCAACCGAGGATCGGAGTGCAGGAGCTGGTACCTCGATGTCCTCCTCAACCTGACCTATTGGGACACGCCTCCCAAGTACCACCACACAGGACCTATCAACCTCGCGTACGCCCTGTATGAGGGGCTTCGGATCATCGACGAAGAGGGGCTCGCCAACCGCACCGCGCGGGTACAGAAGACCGCCGAGGCGATGTGGGCTGGTTTCGAAGCCATGGGATTGTCCCTGCTGGTCGCGCCCGAACATCGGCTGCCCACGCTCACCACGGTCTGTGTCCCTGACGGTGTCGATGAAGCCAAGGTGCGCGCGTATCTCATGCAGCAGCACGGAATCGAGATCGTCGGCGGCCTCGGCCCCCTCGCGGGCAAGGTGTGGCGGGTGGGACTGATGGGCGCGTCGTGTCAGCCGCGTCACATCATCGTGCTCCTCGCCGCCATGGAGGCCGCACTCAAGGCGCAAGGTGTCCGCGTTCCCCCCGGGGCCGGCGTAGCCACGTTCACCGAGCGACTCGGCGCGTGATCGTTCATGGCGTCGTGCGGAGTTCGTACGATTTGCCTCGCCGCCGGTGCGTGAATCCTCCTCGACACGCCCGCACCGTTCGGCGACAGTCGCGGGCATGTCGTTCACGGACCTGCGCTACGAGGTCAGCGCCCCGCTGGCCACGATCACTCTCGATCGCCCCGAAGCTCGCAACGCCTACAGCGAAGCGATGGTGCGAAGCCTCATCGCCGCGCTGGACGCAGCGGAGGCCGACGAACGGGTCCGCGCCGTCATCCTCACCGGAGAGGGCAAGTCGTTTCATGCCGGGGGGGACCTCAAGCGAATGCAGAGCTCCAGTGGCATGTTCGCGGGCGGCCCCGTAGCGCTGCGGCGGCAATACATCGACGGTATTCAAAGCATCCCCCGTCGGATCGCCCAGTTCGACAAGCCGCTCATCGCCGCGATCAACGGCGCTGCGATTGGCGCAGGCCTGGACCTCACGTGCATGTGTGACATTCGCATCGCGGCGGAGGGTGCAAAGCTAGGGTCGACCTTCGTAAAGGTTGGCCTCGTTCCCGGCGACGGGGGTGCCTACTTCCTGGCGCGAACGATCGGCTTCCCGCGAGCGTTGGACATGGTCCTCACCGGGCGCATCGTCGAGACCGCCGAGGCGCTGCAGATGGGGCTCGTGCACGCGGTGGTGCCGCGGGAGGAACTCCTTGAGGCCGCTCGAGCTCGCGCGACGATCATCGCCCGCAACGCTCCGCTGGCTGTATCGCTCACCAAGCGCGCCGCATACCGCAGCTGGGACACGGACCTCGACACCGCGCTTGAGCTGGCCGCCAGCTACCAGGGCATGGTCCAGAACACCGACGACCACCAAGAAGCGGTCGCCGCCATCTTGGGCAAGCGTGCCCCCGAGTTCAAGGGACGCTGAGTGTCCGACGAGCACCTGCTGCAGCGCTCGGTTCGCACGCTCGCATGGCTGGGCGATGCGGCATTCGAGCGTGATGTCCGATGGCGCGTCTGCGCCCGCGGCGACCATCCCATCGACCGACTCGACTCGATCAAGGCAGACGTCGTCCGGGCAGAAGCTCAGGCCGCCCTGCTCGAGATCCTCGAGCCCGAGCTCACCGAGGACGAACGCGCCGTGGTCCGAAGGGGCCGCAACGCCAAGACGACGAGCATCCGCGGCAGGAAAGATACACAGACGTACCGAAGCTCGACGGGGTTCGAGGCCTTGGTCGCTCGGTGGGCGCTGCTGGAGGGCGAGTGGGCCCGCTACGAAGCGTTGGTCGTGCCTCACCTCGAACCAATGATCGACGCGGCCACCGCCAAGAGGGCGAAACGGCCGCGTCGAGGGTGAGCGAAACGCTCAGGCCGCGGTCTCAGCCGCCGAACTCGCGCCGCTGGGCGTGGGCTGGGACGAGGGCTTCGCGTTACGCGTCCGCTTGACCCCCGCCACGATGTGCGCGGGCGGCTCCTTGATGTCCCAGATGAGCCCCACCCAGCTCAGCATCTTGAGCCCGTAGTAGGTCATGTCGAACTGCCACCAGTGGAAGCCCTGACGCGTCGAGTTCATGTAGTGGTGGTGGTTGTTGTGCCACCCCTCGCCCATGGTGATGATCGCCAGGAACCAGTTGTTCCGGCTGTCATCGGACGTCTCGTACGGGCGGGTACCCCACACGTGGGAGAGCGAGTTGATCGTGAAGGTGCCGTGCCACAGCAGCACGGTGCTGAACATGAAGCCCACAAGGAGGGCTGAAAGCCCGCCGAACACGACACAGGACACGCCAAGGATGATCGGCGGAGCGAGCCAGTACTTGTCGAGCATGACCAGCTCCGGGTAGCGCGAGAAGTCCTTGATGCGCGCGTACTTGCTCACGTCGTTGTGATCGTAGATCCAGCCGACATGCGAGTACCAAAAGCCGTGCTGTCGCGGTGAGTGAAGGTCTTTTTCGGTATCGGAGAACTTGTGGTGGTCGCGGTGATGCGCGGCCCACCACAGCGCGCCACGCTGGGCCGCCGACTGAGCAACAAACGCAGCGACGAACTGGAACCAGCGGCTTGTCTTGAACGTGCGGTGGGCAAAGTAGCGGTGATAGAAACCGGTGACCCCGAACATGCGGACCACATACAGCGCCAGGCACAGCATCCAGACCTTCCAGCTCGCGCCCATGACCACGCCGGCGATCGCCAGGACGTGGATGATCACGAACGGACCCACGTCCTTCAGCTGGTAGTCGCGCAGAGACCGCGCCAGCTTCCCGGGGGCGCGCGGCTGCTCTTGTGAGACTTCGAAAACGCTCATCGTTGGAGGGAGTGTGGCCGCTATACCCTGCTAGGTGCGGTCACACTCCCGTCCTCGTCCGTCATGGTTCTGTCTACGGTCGGGTTCGCTACACTGCGTCACGCATGAGCGAGACCTCACCCCCGACGGAAGAGATGACCGTCAACGGGTCCCAAGCAGCACGCGAACGTCTCCGAGAGATCATCTTCGGCACCGAAAGCGCGGCCGGGCGCGCATTTGACGTCATTTTGCTGCTCCTGATCCTCGCCAGCGTGCTCGCTGTGATGCTCGAGAGCGTCGAGACATTTGCGGTTCGCTTCGGGACCGAGATTCGTGTCCTCGATTGGATCTTCACGATCCTCTTCCTCGCCGAGTACATGGTCCGGCTGTGGGTCGCCCGACACCGCATCCGTTACGTGGTCTCGTTCTTCGGCATCGTCGACCTGCTCTCGATCCTGCCTTCGTTCATCGGGATCTTCGTCACCGGGGCGCACTCGCTGCTCGTCATTCGAGTCCTGCGGCTGCTGCGGGTGTTTCGGGTGCTCAAGGTCATGCGCATGCTGGGCGAGGCCAACCAGCTGCTCAACGCGCTGAAGTCCAGCGCCGCCAAGATCACGGTGTTCATGGGCGCGGTCCTCACCATCGTCGTGGTGATGGGCGCCATGATGCATCTCATCGAGGGCGAAGTGAACGGATTCAGCAGCATCCCGCGAGGCATGTACTGGGCGATCGTCACGATGACCACCGTCGGGTACGGCGACATCGCGCCCAAAACTGTGCCCGGCCAAGCCGTCGCCGCGGTGCTCATGTTGCTCGGCTACGGAATCCTCGCCGTGCCGACGGGCATCGTCTCCGCGGAGTTCGTCCAAGCGATCAAGGGCGGCTCCAGCGAGCAGCTCATCACCTGCCAAGAGTGCGCCGCGGCCGGGCACCGCGACGACGCCAACTTTTGCCGCGTCTGCGGGACGGAGCTCGTATGACCCCTGTGGGTCTGATGCTCGGTGCACTCTTCGCGGCATCCGGCGTGCTGTTCGTTGTGACGGGGAGGGCACCGCTACGCTACGGACGGCACGCTCCCCCCGACTCGGGCGGGGTCCCCATTCGGCTCGCCTGGGTCCTGATGGCGATGCCCGGCCTCGTGCTGTGCCCGTGGACCGTCTTCAACGCCAAAGGCGGCGGCGTCGTGTCGCTGGTCATACTGACGCTGTGGATGCTCGCGTATGCCTGGCGAGGTGTGCTGTATCCGGCGCTGATTCGCGGCACCCACCGCAAGCGCATGCCTTGGACCGCGGTCGTCCTGGGCGCCGTCTTCACGGCCGCGCTCGCGTACCTCAACGGTCTGGCGATCGCCGAAACGTGGCGCGCGTACCCGCTGCCGTGGCTGTGGAGTATCCGCTTCCTGTATGGCTTCATGCTGTTCTTGGCCGGGATGTTCATCTCGCGCGCATCGGACCTCTCGCTCATCAACCTGCGACGCCGCGGAGAGCTCGGACATGTCCTGCCGCGAGGACTCTTCTTCGAAGAAGTCTCGTGCCCCAACTACCTCGGCGAGATGCTGATGTGGACCGGTTGGGCGATCCTGACCTGGTCCAAGCCTGGACTTGCCTCGGCCACCTTGGCGGTGGCGCTGTTGCTCCCTCGTGCGGTCTCCCATCACCTCTGGTACCGGCGCACCTTCACGAACCTGCCGCCGAATCGGCGAGCCGTCATCCCGTTCGTGCTGTGACGCCATGTTCACGCTCTACACCGCCCGCACACCCAACGGCTTCAAGGTCAGCATCGCGCTCGAGGAGCTCGGGCTCGCATACGAGGTCGTTCCGGTCGACTTGGAGACCGAAGAGCAAAAGCACCCCACCTTCCTCTCGCTCAACCCCAACGGACGCATCCCGGTGTTGGTGGACCACGATGCGAACGACCTCGTGGTGTTCGAGTCTGGCGCGATTCTCATCCACCTTGCCGAGCGCACAGGCAGGCTCCTTCCCGAGCACGCGGCGGACCGTTCGCGCGCCCTGCAGTGGCTGATGTTCCAGATCGGAGGACTCGGCCCGATGATGGGCCAAGCCAACGTCTTTCACCGCTACGCCCCCGAGCGAATCCCGTACGCGACCGAGCGGTACCAACGAGAGACTCGGAGACTGCTCGAGGTCCTCGACGGTCGACTGGGCGAGTCGGAATACCTGGCCGGCCCCTACTCCATCGCGGACATCGCAAACTGGTGTTGGGCGAGGACCTACCGCTGGTCGGGAGTCGATATCGATGGCCTTATGCATCTGTCGCGGTGGCTTCAGGCCATCGAAGCCAGGCCCGCCGTTGCGGCGGGGTGCAACGTCCCGCCCAAGCCCGATGGACTCCGAGCCAAGGACGTCGAAGCCACGGGCTCGAAACTCCTGGTCTGACGCCCGTCAGCCAAACGGTCGTCTCGCCCAACGCGGCGTTCCAGGGCTCCCCCCCACCCGCGTCCGAATCCGAAAGTGAGGCTCGCTGCCGTTGCGTGCCGGACCCCCCTGCGGTCCGCTCAACTCCGGGAGGTGCTCCGGCGTCGGCGGCATCGCCTCGCAAAGGGTCCGAAGCGCGCGAAGACGCGGGGGCGTCAGCCCGGAGAACCGAACGCCGTAGCGCTTGATGCGGCCCCCCGGGTCATCGAGGATGCGAACCACGGTAGCCGGAAGATCGAACAAGATGTCACCCGCCTCCCCCACGGGAACCAGGGACAACTCGTCTCCTTCGGCGTAGTGGTTCTCGGTCTGGACGAGCGCCCCGGAGTCGCTGAGGTTGACCACGACCGCGCTGGCGAAGGCATCGCCGTCGTCGCACACCATCGAGAACGTCACGTTGTAGCGAGGTGCGCGCCGGCGTTCGTAGTCCTGAGGAGGCATCGTCTCAGGCCATCGGCGAGCGGGATGTGGACTTGAGCGGGCCGCCGAGATCACCTCGCGGCCTGTCCGCGGGTCCGCACGACATCGATGTCAGCCCTGACAGCCCGATCGGGCCCGGTCCGGGCATTTGCGTCATGGCCCCAGTCCGGGGATTCGGGGCATTCGGACTCAATTGACGATTTTGCCCAACGATTCCTGGACGCTGACGGTTTGGCACACCGTCTGCACCCCGTCTTGGTGTCCGCGAAGAGTTCGCCTTAGCTTTTCGACTTACCCCTTGGCTTGACTTGAAAACGACCTCGCGCGGACTTTGGCCTGAACTTCACCTGAACTTGACTTGAACGAACTCGGCCGACTTATTCCTTCCGACCGCGTTCGAATTTAGCCTGACTTGTCTTTGAACCTGACGCTTCGCTTGAACGACCGCGCACCTTAGCTTGAACGACCTTTAGAGACGCCTAACCCTAACTTTGCTTGAACAACCGAGGCTTGGTCGCAGACCAAGCCTCAGCCCAGGAAAGAGCCTGGGCTCGGTCGGGTCTCCACCCCGCTCGAGCTCAGGTTCTTTCAATTGTCGCTGGTCTTCAGTCGATCCGCCGTCAGGTAGTCGCGCAGGTGCGGCACGATCGGCAGCGAGAGCACCTCGTCAGGCCGGCGAAACCCGGCCCAGACCACCTCTCGGTTGTCGACGGCGAGCTCGATGGGGCTCTTCAAGAAGACCTCGCAGATCGTCACGTGGTCGCGGCGGTTCTCGTAGGGCTTGGTGTCTTCGTAGGCAAGGCTCAGCTCGGAGGGCGAGACGTCGACCCCGACCTCTTCGCGAAGTTCACGGGCCGCGCCTTGCTCGGGCGTTTCGCCCGCCCGCACGTAGCCACCGGGGAGCGTGTACTCGTTGCGATACGAGTTCTTCACCAGCAGGATCTGCTCGTCGTACCAGGCCGCAATCAGAGCGCCGTGCGTGTTCGGGTTGCGGAACCCCCAGTACGCCCGGAGCATCCGATGCGCCGTCTTGTACGCCGTACGAAACCCGAGGTCGACGGCCTCGCGAGCAAGGTTCTTTGCCACGGGCCCGGTTTGCCACAGGGGCCGGGCGCACGTCAAAAGACGGGCAACCGACCCCTGAGTCCAGCCTCCCTCAGAATGGACTGCAGGAGGCGTTGTCGAAGTCGTTCGCGTCGCGCGGCAGCAGCTTGTAGTTGCCGAAGCTGTAGGTCTGCACCCCAATGATGCCGTCGAACGTCTCCCCCACTGGACACATGTTGTCGAGCGCCCCGAAGAGCAGGTCGTCGATGCGGTAGCCGCCGGTGACCTCGAATTCGTCGAAGTCTTCCGGGTCGTCGGGGTTTGCGGCGGTAATCGAGACCGCGGCGATGCTCACCAGCATCGATTCGTACGACTCGGCGTCCGGTCCCGAGACGAGGTCGGCAACGTCAAACGCGACCGCCTCGAACGGCAGCGCGCCCGAGGCTTCGACGGTCACCGAGGAGTCCTCGATCTGGCTCAGGTCAAATAACTCCGCATAGGTCCCCGAGACCGTGACCCGGTCGCCGACCTGAAGGCCATTGGAGGAACCGAAGGCAGTGATCCCTGTCCAGGGCTCGAGCGAGTCGTCCTGGATCACGAAGCCGGATCCGTCGTCGCGAACGGCGGTGACGTAGACACCGCTGACGGTGACCGACGAGCCTTCGTTGGGGTGTGCGGGGTCGTTCGGGTTTCGAATGGCTGCGATCGTCGCGGAGCAACCTGACGCGCCAGGGTTGGCCTGGCCGCAAGAGTCGCAAACATCGCCCTTGCCGTCCGCGTCCGCATCCGCCTGGTCGCCGTTGGGCTGAAGCGGACAGTTGTCGTCTCCGTTGAGGACACCGTCGGCATCGAGGTCGGCGCCTTCCAGGCCAGCACACCCATCCCCCTCATCGAGTGGGCACGGGTCACAGACATCCCCGTTGCCGTCTTGGTCAGCATCGGCTTGAGCCTGCTCGAGCGGCCGGACCGGGTTGAAGATGTTCGGACAGTTGTCGCTGTCATCACCCACACCGTCGCCGTCGCCGTCGCCGTCTTGAATGCCGGCGTACTCGGGCCGGGTCGGAACGCACGAGGGTTCGTTTTGTGGAACGTCGCAGTAAAAGAGCGGGTAGGTGCCCTCGATGGCGCTGGTGACCGCTTGCAGCGACGGACCGGCATCGTCGGCAACGCACGCACGCTTGGCGGTACCACACACGTCCATCGTCTCGCAGTTGCCCTTGCCGACGCCGGCGGAAGCCATCACGGCATCGTCGCCATACAGTGCATCTCCGCCGCGCATCACCAAGACGACGTCTTGCAGCTCGGCTTCTACGACCGCTTGGTGGTCGACCCGGTCCCCGGCCGCGTACACGGCGATGTCGGCAACGTAGCCGGTTTTCAGCATCCCGATCGCCTCGTAGGTGCCGGTGGCCAGGGCTCCGTTCATCGTGACCATCTTCCACAGGTCGGCATCGGAGAAGTAGCCATCGTAGTAGTTGTCGTTGAGCTCATCGGCACACCGGAGCTCGCGCAGCATGTTCATCGATCCGGAGGCGATCCAGTCGGTTCCCAACGAGAGTGCAACCCCCATGCGGTCCAGCAGCGTGACCGGAGCGGTGTTTCCGTAGAGCACCACGTTGGAGCGCGGCGACCACACCACCCGCGTGAAGTCGTCGCCCAACAACTGCGCCTCGACGGCGCCAACGCCCACCGCATGCACGACGGCCGTTTGCCGAGCGACCAAGTCGAGCTCGCCCATGCTGGTGCACGTCAGCTCATTGCGGGCCGCCTGGTTGACGCCCTCGGCGATATGCGGAAGGTAGGCCGAGTCGCCCGCGATTTGCGATGCCGTCGTCGCGC
>CAYGTG010000181.1:0-10725 GCA_964352485.1 uncultured Nannocystaceae bacterium
GCTTCGGAGGGTGATGCTCGGCATGTTTGCCGCGGGCGTGGCGGTCGCGGCTGTCCCCCTGCTGATCGACGACGACCCGTGCGCCGCCGCCGGCAAAGCCTTCGAGATATCGTGGAATGACGGAGTGCGAGCTTCTCTCGTCGACTCGCTGAAGGCGGTTTCGCCTTCCCAGCCGACCTCCGAACGCGTGCCGCTGCGGATCGACGACTACGCCCAGAGGTGGGTGCAGACGGCTCGGTCCGTATGTACTGCCGAGCTGCCCCCGACGCTCGAGCGAGCGCGGACGCAGTGCTTGGAGGTCGAGCGGGCCCGGTTCGACGCCACAATCGAGGTGCTCGGTGACGACGATGCGAACGTGGCGCAGCGGGCACACGAACTCATCCTCGGTCTACCCGATCCCAGCCGGTGCGAGGATCCCGACGCCACGCTGTCTCATGTGGACGAAGGTGCGGACGTCCTGGAGATCCGCCGCCGCCTTTCAGCAGCGTCTGCCCGGACCCACGCGGGGCGCTACGTGGAAGGCTCAGAAATGCTGTCCGCCCTGGAGGAGGACGTGGAGCGTTCGAAGTCGTCCGCTCTCATCGCAGAGTTCGAGGTGGAGCGGGCGAACATGTTTCGGGCCCTTGGGGAGCCCGAAGCCGCCCACGCCGCGGGGTTGATCGCCATCGAGCAAGCGGCTGCGTCGGAGCGCTGGGACCTGCTGGCGGCGGCAACGACGACCCTCAGCTACGTCCTTTCTCGGCAGCTTCGGCGACCCGGCGAAGGACTCGAGTATGCCCGAATCGGTCTGCGGGTTGCCCGAGGGCACGGGGTCGACGTCGACCTTGCCTTGGCCTCGCATCTGAACGTCGCTTCGGCACTCGCCGCCGCAGGGGACATCGAGGCAGCGGTAGAGGCATACGAGGACACGGTGAGGCTGTCTCGCAAAGCTGGCCGTCGTCTGGCCGAGGCAGCGGCGCTCGCCGACGGAGCGACGGTGGCAAGTCAGCTCGGGCGCCTGGACGAGGCCATCGAGGCGTTGAATCGTTCACTCGAGATCGGCTGGGACGTGCATGGGTTCGATCACCCCGAGAACGCCATCGCTCGCCTGAACCTTGCGATCCTCCTCGTACGGCAGGGGCGGGAAGCTGAGGCCGAGCCCGAGCTTCTTCGGGCCCGGAAGACCTTCGTGGATGCATACGGCACGACCCACGAGGACGTCGCACGCGTCGACCATTCACTGGGCAACCTCTACATGGCGCGCCAGGAGTACACCGAGGCACTGGCACGGTACCGCGCCGCGTATGCGCTGCGAGAGGAGCTCGAGGGACCGGCCGGACGCCTGAAGGTCGAGACGCTTGTCGCGATGGCCTCAGCGCTTGGGAAGCTCGAGCGTTCGGCGGAGGCGTTTTCGCTGTTCGAAGAGGCGCTCGAGGCCAGCGCCGAGTTTCCGAGCCTTCGAGCCAATGCCCGTCGATGGTTTGGCGAGCTGCTCGCGGATGTCGGCCGCAGCGAGGAGGCGACGGAGCAATTTCGCCTGGCGCACGCCGCGATGGTGGAGATGGAGCCCAAAGGACGATCGGCCACCCTCTATGCAATCGCCTACGGGCAACATCTGGTCCGCAACGCTGCGTTCGAGCCAGCGGCGGCGGTGCTCGGAACGGTGTGGCCGAGGATTCGCGACGACTCGGACTTTTCTCGCTTGCTGCAAGGCGACGTGGCCTGGCTTGTCGCCCAGATCCACAGCGGGCAAGGGCGCACCTGTGAGGCGCATGTCCTGGCTGCGGACGCGCTGGAGCGCCTTGAAGAGGACCCCCTTGCCACAAGCCCGGTTCGAGAGTGGCTTGCCGAACACCCTCGCCCCAAGGGCTGTTGACCGCACACGTGAGCCACCGCAGCGGCTCGCTCGGGGGCCTGCTGCCTGAGGCGACGGACCCATGTCATCGGCTGTAAGTCTCGCCACGGCCTCTCGTTGCCGTGGAGGGAGCCAAACGAATGTCGATGGGAAACAAGTCGTGGTGGGTGGGCGTGGTTGGTTTGGGGGTTCTCGCCTTGAGTCCTCGTCCCGCCCAAGCCTGGAGTGACAGTGGGTCGATCTCAGGTGTCGTGACCAACACGGACACCGGGGAGCGCTTGGCCAATGCGCTTGTCATCCTCCAGTGCAACTGTCTGTCGGGCACCCGAGAAACGACGACCAATGCGAACGGGCTGTATGCGTTTCGGAATCTTCCGACCGGGGAGTTCACCATCCAGGTCCTTGCGGGACAGGCGAACGCTTCGAAGGTCACCCAGCTTCGAAGCGGAGCCAAGTTCAGAGCGAACTTCAAGCTCGACCCCAACGACGAGTTCCGCCGAACGATTCAGGTGAAGCCGTCGGCCGTCCGCCAGAGCGCGTCGGTGGGGTATCAGATCAGCAACGATCCCTTTGAGCGCGTGACCTCGCCTGCGCCGCGGCGTGAGTCCCCCAAGCAGCGCCTGGCCGATCAGCGTATGGCGCTGGCGACCGCGGCGTCGGAACCCGCTCAAACATCCGCGACGGACCGGACATCTTCGCAGACCGCGTCCGCACCGCAGCTCGAGGTTGAGGCCGCGACCGCACCGCTGCCCGAGGACTTTGCGCGTCAGGTCGTCTACTCGGGAACGATGAGTCTCGCGGTGTTTGATCGATCGACCGCGCAGACGCGGATCGAGACGCTCGTGCGCGACGCTGGCGGCTACGTGCAGTCGCTGCAGGAGGGGAACATGGTCGTGCGCATCCCCGCCCGGAAGTTCCGGGACCTCGCGCAGAAGATCGGCGGGCTGGGGAGGATCGAGGCGCAATCGTTCGAGGCGCAGGACGTCACCGAGGACTACTACGATCTTCGGACTCGCATCGAAGTGCTTCAGCGAACCCAGACCCAGCTGCTCACGTTGCTCGACCGCTCGAGAACGGTCGCCGAAGCCTTGAAAGTCCGCGCAGCGCTCGATGAGGTGACGCTCGAGCTCGAAGCCGCGCTGGGAAAGCAGCGGTTGTTGTCCTCGCAGGTGGATCTCTCTGCCCTGTCGCTCTCGTTGCAGCAGCGCCTGCCCGATGTGGACACCCCTTCGACGAACGATCCCTTCCCCTGGGTGGACGACATCTCCGTGGAGGGCACGGCATGGCGTTGATGCTTCGATTCATGGCCGCGGCCTCGTGTCTGGGCGTGGTCGGGTGCGCTCCGGTGATCGACTACTCCGCGCCGCCGGGGTTCGTCGAAGCACAGAGCGACTGGCAGTCCCAGCACTACAAGGGCAAGGACAGCGTCGGTCTGCGCGTGACCGTGTACGACAACGTCGACGGGGGCACCCTCGACTACTGGTCCAACGACCTGCAGACCAAGCTCGTCGCGCGAGGCTATGCGCTCGAAGATACCTCTGCGCTGCGCGCGAAGAATGATGTCCCTGGGCAGCGCTACGACTTCCGACTCGAGCGTGAGGGCGACGAGACGATGTTCCTCTCCGTTGGGCTGTTTGTGACTGATGACTATCGCTACGTCACGCAGCTGGCGGGACGGCAGGCCGACTACGCGGGGGTCGCTTCGGGCGCGGCCGGGCTGTTCCAGCGCCTCGAGCCGGGTGGATGCAAGGCGGGAAAGCGCTCGGTGTGCCGCACTCAGCCCAGCGTCGCTCGCTGAGCTCGAGCAAGCCCCCGCTTTCCTCTCGGTGCTACGGTCGCACCATGGAATTTCATCGCTGGATTGAACGCGCCACGGCGGTGGTGCTCGCGACGATGCTTGCATGCACTGCTGCGGACGACGACGAAGAGAACGCCGACACGGATCCGTCGCCGAGCATGCTCGATGCATGTAGGGAGGCTTGTGCCGAGTTCACGGAGGCCGACTGCAATCCCGCGCAGGAACTCTCGGTTTGTGAAGCGACCTGCGAGCAGTCCGATGCTGAGCTCGTTGGCGCATTCACCGAGTGCGTCGACGATGACGCCTGCGGGGACTGTGCGCAGGTGTGGTGCGTCAATGGGTGTGCCTGAGCCATCCTTGTGCGCCGGTGATCACTGAGCTCGCGGCTTCGAAAGGATGCGGCTCACTCGGGCACGAGGCGGTTGTGCTCTCGCCGCACCCGCGTGGGCACGACGGTCTGCATCGCCTCATACCCACCGACGCGTCGTAGCCACGCGTCGGCCCGTGAGCGCGCGCCCGCGTCCAGGCCGGCGTAGGCATCGAGGGGGTGTTGTGCCATCCACTGGGTGAACGACTGCAGCCAGCGCTCGTGCGAGACCCCTTCGATCGAGAACGAGTGCGAGCCGACGAATCGCTTGATGTGCTTCGCTTTCGGGTGGTCTTGCACCCAGGCGTGAACGCCTTGGATGGTGTCGGCGACCACGGGCCAGTGCTCGGAAAACAGCCGCCGAAACACCGGATCGAGCGAGGCGGGCACCGTGTCGTCGCCTCGAAACGCGGGTGGGGTGCTCGGAGGCGCGGGACTGTTCATGCGCTCGACCCAGTCCGCCACGCGAGGCGCGAGCCGCTTCATCAACGCACCGGATGCGGGGTCGCGGTACAGGTGGGCGTATAGCGGGCCCATGAACCCGAAGTCGCCCTGACACGGCCGCGCGCCCAGCAAGAAAGGGTGGGATTCGAAGTGGGCATCGAGGTCGCGAAGCAGCGCTTCGTACGACTGTTCGATCGCGGCACGGTTGCGCTTGCTGATACCCAGAGCACGCCCGTAGTTTCCACCAAAGTACAGCGCGAGGGGGATTCCTGCGAGCGGTGCGAGGAGCTTGGGTAGGCGCGGTGCCACCAGTTGCCCAAACTCGGAGAGGACCAGCGGCATGTTGCGCTTGTAGTGCCAGCGGTAGTGCATCGCTGGCATCACGAGCCACTCGTCTCCGTACAGCTCGAGCAAGGTGCTGGCGACTCCAAGCACGCCTTTGGGCGCGACGCTTCGCTCCGGGTGGCGAGCCTCGATCGCGTGAATGATCGCCGTCGTGTCTTGAATCGCGTCGCCCTCGGGTGTGACCAAGACCGGGACCATCGCCAGGCCGGTCTTGGGTCGTACGACGGACTGAATCACCGGTCGGGTGGCGAGCACTTCATCGAAGGGCACACCCTTGTAGCGCAGGTACGCTCGAGCCTTTCCGCTGTAGAGCGAGATTTCGGCGGCGATGAGCTGGTAGCGATCGGCCACGGTGGCGGCCTCAACAGGTCTCGGGATGAAGGGCCTGCTCCAGCGCCTTTCGCATGGCGGCGGCGCTCGTGAAGCGATGCAACGGTTGCTTTGCGCACGCGATCCGCACGACGTCCTCGAGCCGGGCGCGCATGGTCGCGGACCAGTGCCGGGGGAGTGCGGCAGACAGCGGAGGGAGCTCGCCTTCGCAGTGAGCCTGAATCAGGGCCTGGGTTCCCCGGCCGATCACCGATTCCATCGGATGCCAGCCCGCGAGGGCTTCAAACAGGCTGATGCCGGCGGCGTAGATATCGGCGCGATGGTTCACGTCGGGCTCGCCGAGGATCTGCTCGGGCGCGACGTAGCGGGGGTCGCCGCAGATGTCGGTGTTGTCGCGGTCGCGGCGTCGATCCAGCGCGACGCCGAAGTCGAGCAGCTTGGCGGAGACGATGTCGTGGCCGGGGCGGCGAGCGACGAAGATGTTGGCGGGCTTCACGTCCCGGTGCACGAGCCCAGCGTCGTGGGCGTGCTGCAAAGCATCCAGGACGTGGCTGAACACGAGCCCGACCAGCGCCGTGGGCAGCCGCAGCCGCTTGATCCGTGCGCGCCGAAGCAGCGTCTCGAGGTCGCGGCCTTGGAGGAACTCCATCGCAAACCAGTCGAGTCCTGTATCGAGCTCGATGCCGAGGTCGTAGACCCGCGCGAGGTGCGGATGAGCGAGGCGGGCACCGTGCCGGGCCTCCGCAAGAAAGCGACGACGCAGCGCGGTTGGCAGGCCGGCCTTGAGCACCTTGATGGCCACGTTGCGTTCCAGCATCGGGTCATAGGCTTGGTAGACGGTGCCCATACCCCCCTCCCCAAGCTGATCGACGATGCGGTACTGCTTGCTGTGGAACAGCGCCGCGGAAGGGTCGAAGCTCCCGCCCCGCGTCACGACGTCGGTCGTGGATGCGAAGGCTTGCGTGATCCGAGCGAGGGGTTGCTGTGCGACCTGCATAGCCACGACCACCCTGCGCACAGTCCCCACACGACCGCTAGAAACCGGCGCAGCGCGGGTAGGTAGACCTCGCACCCAAGCTCAGAACTCGAGCTGCAGGCGAAAGTAGACCGTTCCACCGTCCCGCGAGTTTGCGCCGAACTCCATCCTGCCGCCGTCGAGCGGTGCGGAGTACGAGCCCCCGAAAACCCCACCGCCACCGACGTCGTCGGCGTAGAGCCGAGCGGTGCCAGTGGTTCCGAACAGCTCCTGTCGCCAGCGCGCCTCCGCGTTGACGGTTGCTCGCTCGCCGAAGAGCGGCGCCAGGTCGGTGGACATGGAGAGTCTGACCGTCTGCCCCAAGACGGTGATGTTCCGGTCGGCGACGTCCACCCGGATGCGCGCGATCGCAGCTCGAATGTCCTCTTCGGGCATCTGAGAGACACCGTAGACGGCGCCCGCTGCCGCGACGATGACGCCCACGGCGCGTACGTCAGGCGGAAGGCCGCGACACATGTCCTCGACCGGTCCCACGAGGCTTCGGGAAGCTTGGTCGATGGCCCGGTTCGCCTGTGGCGTTCGGTCAGGGACCAAGTTTCGGAACTCTCTCCTGATCTGTTTGCGCAACGCGTCCGCGGCGTAGCCACAGACGCGGGGGTCGGAGATGGCTTCGAGTACCTGAGCCGCGAGTCGTTCGATCCTTGGGTCTGCCATTTGTCTTGTCTCCCAGCCAACCCGCCGAAGCGCGTGTGTTCATATCCTACCAGCCACGGTCCGAACCGCATACTCCACTCCTCGTTTCGCCGCGAGGACCGGCGCGAAGCCCACCGTTCCCCGCCACGTCGTCATCGACCCAGACGCGGGAGGACGGGCTCTGGTGGAGCAAACTCGCCGCAACTTCCCACGTGATGATCCTGCCTCAAACCAGCGCGCTCTCGGTGCCCGAATCCTGGGTGAACAGGCACGACGAGCGCGAGACCTCGATGCATTGCCGCATGAACTGCACGCCCTCGGGGCGACGCGGGACCCCCAGAACGTCCATGTCGGATTGGGGGGCGTCGCGCAGGCAGTCGAGGAACGAGCCCGACATGATCATCGTCTGCGCGCTGGCCGGCATGCGCGTCAGGTCGCGGAGCTCGTCGATGTACCGTTCCGCGGTGGCGGTGAGTTCCGGGGTGTCGACGACCGCAATGATGTTGAGCTGGGCCTTCCAACCGCGAGCCAACCGGTAGGCCAGGAGAATGCCCAGATGCATGTTGCCCCTGTTCAGGCCCTCCTCGACCCGCACACCGGCTTCGGGAGGTCGCACCCAGAGATTGACGACCTCCTCGCGGCCGGTCGCTGCCTCCGCATGCATCCCGACCAGGGCAGATGAAGAGTCGGGCGAAAGCTGACGAGCCCGAGGCTGGATTCGACGAGCATGACCAGGTTTGCTACTCGCAGACCGGAACGGACTCGAGGTTGAGCTGGGTGCCGGGCGGACAGTCCCCGGTGCACCACGAGCCAGCGTCGAGCTCGTAGCACGACGCGTCGATCATGCAGTCCGACTCGGTGGGCACAGCGTCGAAGCCCGCGATGCATTCGTCGGCCGCGGGAACACACTCGGGCTCGCCCGAGAGATCCAGGCTCGTTCCAGCCGTGCATTCCCCAGTGCACCACGACGTGCCGTCCGCGCTCAGGTAGCAAGCTGCATCGGCGATGCAGTCCAGATCGCTCTCGACAAGCTCAAATCCGTCGACGCAGTCCGTGGACAGGGGCGGCACGCAGACGAATCCGGACGGCGTGGACTCCAGTGTCCATCCGCCCGAACACTCGCCGGTGCACCAACCGATGCCGAGGACCTCGTAGCAGGATGCATCCTGCAGACAATCCGACGCGGTCGCGACGGCGTCGAAGCCATCTTCGCAGATGTAGCCGACCGAGGGCACGCAGGTCGCCACGCCCGGCTCGCTGAGATCGAGTTCGTAGCCGACGGGGCATTCGCCGGTGCACCAACCTTGGCCCGAGACCTCATAGCAAGACGCATCGGCGATGCAGTCGGTCGTCGTCGCCACTGCGGTGAACCCAGGAGCGCAGGCGGGACCGTCGCAGACCGAGGACTTGTCGGGGCAACAGTCTCCAAACTCGACGCAGCTGTCGTCGCACCAGCAGCCCGACGGGCTCATCTCACCGCACGACTCTTCGCAAGTTCCGGCGAGATCGGCCTTCCCGTTGGGTCCACGGTCCTCCGGAGTGGGCGCCTCGGTGGGAGGCGCGGGATCGCAGGCTGCGACGGCGAGTAGAACTAGGTAAACCAGGTTGCGTCTCATGGGCTGTTGTCCGCCGAAAGGGGTAAACGGCGGCTCCTCAACCAACACACGGAACCTGGCGGAAGATGTAGCATCGTGTGGTCAAGAAAATGCGCAGCACCCCGGCCAGGCCATGCCATGGTGCACTGCGGCCATGGATTGCCCTTCCGAAGACGATGTCCTCGCCCTGGTGGAGGGCAAGATGGGCGAGATCACTCCAAGCCTAGAGGCGCACCTCGATGGCTGCGCGACCTGCCGCGCGCTCGTGGTGGCCGCCGCCTCCTTCGATGCGGAGATCGAGACCGACGCCAACGGTGCGGTTGCCGATGAACGCTACGACGTTCGAGGCGAAGTGGGGCGGGGCGGGCAGTCGAGGGTGCTGCGAGCCTATGACCGACGGATGGGCCGCGAGGTCGCTCTGAAGGTGTTTACCGAACGCGGGGAGGGCTCGTCAGGCGGGCCGAGTGCCGCGGATCGATGCATCCGCGAGGTTCGAACAACCGGTGCGCTCAACCACCCGGCAATCCTCCCGGTGCATGAGCTGGGCGTCCGCCCCGGCGGTGCGTCCTACTACACGATGCCGCTGGTCGACGGGCGTACCCTGACCAGCGTCGTCCTCGATACGACGGGGACCGCATCGCGTATTCGACTGCTGCCGCACGTCGTTCAGATCTGCCAGGCCGTGGCCTATGCCCACAGTCGCGGCTTTCTGCACCGAGATATCAAGCCCGAGAACGTGATGGTCGGCGCGTTTGGAGAAACGCTGCTGTTGGACTGGGGCCTCGCCCGCATTCCCTCAGGACCGGAGCTGGAGCCCCTGCCCGATGATGCCGCCGAACACGACGAGACCCTCGACGGTTCGGTGCTTGGCACGCCGGCCTACATGAGCCCGGAGCAAGCCGCGGGCCGGCTGCAGGAGCTCGGTCCGGCGTCGGATGTTTGGAGCCTTGGAGCGCTGCTGTACTTTGTGCTGTCCGGGCACGCTCCATTCCGCAACTCGCCCACCGCATTGCTGCTCGATCGGGTGCGGAAGGGGGACCTCGAGCCTTTGCGTGCGAGCGATGGCGACGTGCCACCAGAACTTGCGGCGATCGTGGCTCGCGCGATGTCGCTGGATCCGCAGCACCGCTACACCGCGTCCGGTCTCGCGGACGACCTGATCGCCTTTCAGAGCAGCGACCGCGTGAGCGCCTATCCCTACGCCGCGTGGGAGATGGCGCTGCGTTTCGCAAAGCGCTATCGAACGTTCATCGCCGCGACGGGGCTTGTCGTTGTTTCCCTCCTCGCTGGGCTGTTCGTTGCCACGACGTCGTACCGCCGAGCCGTTGCGGCCAAGCTCCGGACCGAGCAGGCGCTGGCCGAAGCTGCCGTTTCGCGGTCCGAGGCCGAGCTGTCGGCAGCGTCCGAGCGGCAGCAAGCCCTCGAGGCGTCACGCAACCTCGCGTTGGCACACGTAGAAAAATCCGAGCAGTTGAGGTCGGAGCGTCGCCCGCTGGAATCCCGCCTCTTCGCGACATCGGCCCTTCGCCACACGCCCTCTCACACCGGTCGTTCTGGGCCGGACGGTTCAGACGCGGAGACCACGGCCCGCGCGCTGGGGCAGCTTGCGCTGGGGCAGCTCGACGAGGTCGAGCGCGTGACGAGGCAGGCCGATCGATTGGGTTCCGGTTCGCTTCACGAGATCGACGGGGGGGACTCTCGCTGTCGCTGGGTCGCGGTCGCCGACGGGCAAGACACCGTGCAGGTCTTCTCCGATCGAGAACACGAGCTCGCGGCAACCTTACCCGGGCACCAAGATGGTGCCGTGGAGGTGGCCTTGTCGCCACAAGGACACTACGCCGTCACCCGCGACGGAGGAGGACGGGTGCGCCGCTGGGCTCTCCCGGCCGGTCGACTCGAGGGCCACTGGAGCGGCGGAAACCGGGGGCTGCTCAGCATCGCGGTCGCCGACTCGGGGGCGGTCGCGTTTGTCGACGAAGAGGGCCGGATCCGGCGCGTTCGCGGGTCCTCGGAAGTTGCGGAGCGGTTGCCCAAAGACACTCATGGCGCATCATCGTTGGGGTTCTCTGCCGACAGCACTCGCCTTGCGGCGGGGGTCGAGGGGGGAAGCGTCCTGCTCTACGACGCCGAGACCGGGGCCCTGCTCGAGCAAGACTCCACCTTGTCCGCTCCGGTGACCGATCTGGCGTGGAGCGTAGACGGAGCGTTCTTCGTCGTGGCTGCGAGCGACGGTCGCGTCCGAGTGCTCGACGCGGACACGCTACAGCTCCGCGTGCAGTTCAGTGGCCACGCCGGGTTTGTCAGCTCCATCGCCATCTCGGAAGACGGTCGGCGGTTGTATAC
>CAYGTG010000182.1:0-10723 GCA_964352485.1 uncultured Nannocystaceae bacterium
GACCTCGAGTTCACGGTGGGCAATCTCGTCGACGGCGCGTTCTACAACGCCGGGCAGTCGTGCTGCGGCATCGAGCGGATCTACGTGCACGCCGCGGTGTACGACGACTTCGTCGAGGCCTACGCCGCGGGCGTTCGTGCATATCGACTCGGCAACCCGCTTCACGATGGCGTCACCCTGGGCCCCGTGGTCAACGCCGCCGCCGCCAAGCGCGTCAAGGCCCACAACGCGCAGGCAAAGGCCAAGGGGGCGCGGGCGCTCGTCTCCGAGGACGCATTCGACGTCCCGGATCTGTCTCCGTGTTACCTCGCGCCGCAGGCGTTCGACCAGGTCACGCACGAGATGGATCTGATGCGGGAGGAGACCTTTGGTCCCACGGTTGGGATCATGAAGGTCGCTTCTATCGATGAAGGCGTTGCCTTGATGAACGACTCCGCGTTCGGGCTGACGGCTTCACTTTGGAGCATCGATGACGCTCGCGCCGAAGCGATCGCCCGCCGGGTCCAGGCGGGGACGGTCTACCTCAACCGCTGCGACTATCTCGACCCGCAGATGCCGTGGACAGGGGTGAAGGACTCGGGGGTGGGGTGCTCCCTTGGCCGCTACGGCTTTGGCCAACTCACCCGTCTCAAGAGCTACCACCTCCGAACCGCAATCCCGAAGTGACCCGATGACTCCCACCGACGTTCCCTCGCTCATCGCCTTTCTCGACCAACACGGGATCACCCGGCACAAGATCGGTGTCTTCGACATCGACGGTGTCCTTCGCGGCAAGTACATGAGCCGCGAGAAGTTCCTCTCCGCCGCGCACAAGGGCCTGGGCTTCTGCGACGTCGTGCTTGGGTGGGATGTCGCCGATCAACTCTACGACAACGCCAGCGTCTCGGGCTGGCACACCGGGTATCGAGACGCGCCCGTGCTGCTCGATCTGTCCACCGCTCGCTTGCCTCCGTCCGAGCCTAACACCATCTTCGTGCTTGGGGGCTTCAGCGGAGCATACGAGGCCGTGTGTCCCCGGGCTGTTCTTCGGCGCACGCTGGAGCGCGCCGCGTCGATGGGCTTTGGGGTGAAGGCGGCATGCGAATACGAGTTCTTCGTGTTCGACGAGACGCCCCACAGCGTGCGCGAGAAGGGCTATCGAGACCTCAAGCCGTTCACGCCCGGCATGTTCGGCTACTCGACGATCCGCAACAGCGTGCACTTCGAGCTGTATCACGAGCTGCTCGACGAGATGGAGGCGCTGGGCATCAGCATCGAGGGACTCCACACCGAGACCGGGCCTGGCGTTCTCGAGGCCGCCATCACCGTGGACGAGGCGAGCCTGGCCGCGGACAAAGCCGCGCTGTTCAAGACCTTCACCAAGGTTTTCTTGCAGCGCCGCGGCTTGATGGGCACGTTCATGGCCAAGTGGAGCAACGAGTATCCGGGGCAGTCGGGGCACATGCATGTGTCGCTCGAGCGCGGCGGAACCAATGTCTTCCATGACCCGGAAGATCCCGATGGCCTGAGCACCACGATGCGTCAGTTCTTGGCCGGACAGGTCAAATACATGCCTCAGGTGCTTCCGATGGTGTGCTCCACCATCAATGCCTTTCGGCGACTGGTGCCCGGGATGTGGGCGCCCATCTCTGCCAGCTGGGGGATCGAAAACCGCACCACGGCGATCCGGGCGATCCCCGCTGGATCCAAGGGGACGCGAAGCGAGTACCGACTGGGGCCGGCGGATGCCAACCCCTACCTTGGACTTGCGGCCGCGATCGCGACGGGGCTGCGCGGGATCGAGGAGGAACTCGTGCCGAGCGATCCCGTCCGCGGAAACGCGTACGACGATCCCGGCGACGCCGAGCCCCTATCGCGTTCGCTCGCCGGCGCGACCGAGATTTTTTCACGCAGCGCGGCCGCTCGGGAGTTGTTCGGAGACACGTTCGTCGAGCACTACGCTGCCACCCGAAATTGGGAGGTCCGCGAGCATCAAAAGCACGTCGCAGACTGGGATCTGCAGCGCTACTTCGAGATCATTTAGAAGGAGGCCCTTGCGCTGCCCGTAGCGTCGGGGACGTTTTCCGGCGACCATGGGGGACCTTATGAACGCAGTCTCCGGCAACTTCAACTACCCCACGGCCTATCGCATCGGTGCTGGTCGCCTCCGGGAGCTGCCCGGTGCATGCGCCGAGCTGGGAATGGCGCGGCCTCTGGTCGTGACCGACCCCGGCGTTGCCTCGCTCCCTTGGTTCGAAGCCGCATTGAAGAGTCTGGACGACGCTGGCTTGGGGCGAGCGGTGTTCAGCGACGTGCATCCGAACCCGACCGGCGCCGACGTGGCTGCGGGGGTTCGCGTGTTCCTGGACGGGGAACACGACGGCATCGTGTTGATCGGCGGCGGCTCGGCAATGGATGTTGGCAAGTCGATCGCACTGGTCGCGCGCAACCCCGGCGACGTGTTTGCGTATGAGGATGTCGGCGACAACTGGACGCGCGCCGATCCTGCGAAGGTCGCACCGATGCTCGCCGTGCCGACGACGGCCGGAACAGGGTCCGAGGTCGGGCGAGCCGGCGTGATCGTCGATGAGCGCGATCACGGCAAGAAGATCATCTTCCATCCCAAGATGCAGCCAGCGCTGGTCATCGCGGATCCCGAGGTGACGCTCGGCCTACCCGCGGGCCTGACCGCGGCCACCGGCATGGATGCGCTCGCCCATTGCTTCGAGGCGTTCTGTGCTCCCGGATACCACCCCATGGCCGATGGGATCGCGCTCGAGGGAATGCGACTGGTGGCCGAGTTCCTGCCGCGCGCGTTTGCGAACGGAGCCGACCTGGAAGCGCGGACCCACATGATGATGGCGGCGTCGATGGGCGCGACCGCGTTTCAAAAGGGGCTGGGCCTGGTCCATGCCCTGAGTCATCCGGTCGGGGGCGCAACGGGTCTTCACCACGGGACCGCGAACGCGATCTTTCTGCCCTACGTCATGGTCTTCAACCGAGACGTCATCGAAGCCCGCATGGAGCGGCTGGCGCGCTTTCTCGAGCTGCCCGAGGCCGGATTCGACGGGGTCATGAAATGGATGCTGGGGTTGAGATCGGACTTGGGGATGCCCCACACGCTGGCCTCGGTCGACGGCTTTGACGCCGCGATGGCTGCGCGACTCGCTCCTGCGGCCGTCGCGGACCCGTCGATGGGCACAAACGCAAAGCCTGCGGACGCGGCACAATGCGAGGCCGTGTTTCTCGCGGCACTTGCCGGCACGCTCTAGGACGACGTTCGAACCTGACTTGACGTCTTCCACGAGCGGGCGGGCGCGCGTGAACGTGGGGAGGCTCGCCCCATGGGCGCCGAGGCGCGTTGGGCCTACGCACGTTTGGCCGTTGTCCGATATATTGACGCTGAAGTGCGCCGAGGCGAGCGTCGAAACATGTTGCGGGCAGTATCCGGCCCGCTTGCCGGCGCGACCTTCGAGGTTGGCCCTAGATTGCTCATTGGGCGCGTCGCGGCCTGCGACGTTCACCTCGTCGATGTCGCAGTGTCGCGCGAGCACGCGATGATCGTTACCGAGGATCGGCAGCCAACGCTCGTCGATCTGGACAGCCGCAACGGCACGTTCATGGGAGGCAAGCGGGTGCGTCGCGCTCCGCTTCATCCTGGCGACACGTTCGCAGTGGCCGGCTCAGAGTTCGTCTACGACCACGCCGCGCCGATCAGCACAACCCCCGTGCTGTCGACGCATTTCGGCGTGAAGTCCCCCCAGCAGCCATCCACTCGCGGCGACGCGGCGGCGCGTCCCACCCGAGAAACCGCGTCCGCCGAGCCCGCCGAGACCGAGCCGGAGGCGCTCGGGGATCGAGAGACCAGGCGTTCGATCCCTGTGGTCGTGGATGCCGGGGCTTCGGCAGAGTCTGCGGGAGTCTCCCGCCCCACGGTGCGGCTCGAGGCGGCCGCCGATCGTACGTCCGAAGAGAAGGCGACGGTGCAGATTCGGGCCGTGCAAACACCGACAGCACAAGAGGTGGACAGGGCGAGTCGAGCGACGGCGTCGATGGCCGCGGCCGGGACCCCGCCAGAGCCGGCCATCCCACAGGCTCGTCCTTCCTTCGAGCCGCCGCCGGTTCCGCCGAAGCCCGCCGCTGCTGTGGCGCACGCTTCGGGGCCCAAGAAGGGCGCGCTGGGTGTCTACGATGGCGACTTGTTCGCGGACATCACCGCGTATCGGTCGTTCCGTCTGCAGCTGCAGCGCGGGGAGATGCCCTCTGGCGAGCAGGTGGCCGCGATGATCGACCTCGAGGCCGCGCTGCGGGAGCCGGTCGACACCGACCCTCGGCGAGACGTGGTCACGAAGCGAGTCTTTCGTCGGTTTCCCTTTGTGGCTCCGCTGCAGGCCAGGTTCACGACGTCGGGACATATGTTCAACGCGGAGGGCACCATGACCAACCTCTCCGCCGCCGGCCTCCAGTGCTCGCTGGAGCTCGGCACATTTTCTCCCAAGCCCGAGCAGCTCGCGATGCTGGTCATCGCGCACAGGCGCGATGGTGTCGAGGTCCGATACTCGGTCACGGCCCGAGTCGTGTGGTCCAAGGACCGCGTGGCGGGATTCGTCTTCGCAGGGGTTCCGAGCTGGAGCGAGCGGCGCTCGGACTTCGACGAGGCCGAGACCGTGATCCGGGCTCGGCCCACGGCCTGAGCCTGTCCGGCTCTCTCTAGCGGCGGCGCAAGTCGGCCGAGTGGGCGACGAATGAGCCTGCGCTCGCGGTGTCGTGGCTGAGTTCCAGACTCACGAACGTGTCCTCGTACAGAGCGTCCACGACCGCGCCGCAGACATCGGGCGTCGCACAGCGGGCTCGGGTCTGGCCGACGAGCTCGAAGGTGGAGGCGTCCACGCGCTCGACAAACTCCGGCGGCAGATCAATCTGGAACCGGGCGGTCGCTTCGACGGATCCCTCGCTGACCACCTCGACCAAGTCGAAGCTGGGGATCTCTCCCGCGGCCGGGGCGACGAGTGCGCGGAGCTCGTATACGGTTCCCCATTGATGCTCGAACCCCGCGATGTCTCGAGCGTGAGTGATGCCGGGCGGGTCGCTGTCCACCACCCGAAGGCAGTAGCCGGACTGGCCGTCGGGACAGGGCTCGCGGAAGTGATCGACGCGCAGGGTGACCTCCTGGGGTGGCTCCAGATCACAGGCGGTCAGTCCGAGTGTGCAGAGGATGCCGAAGGTGAGCGCGAGTCGTTGCATTGTGCGGGGCTCACTTCAACTGCAACACGTGTGCCACGGTCGTGAGCCGCTGACGATGGGGCTCGAATGGAGAGCAGCGTCGGTCTGCGCGAGTTCGAGGCACAGTGCCCCGGCGCTGCGTTGGCCTCGGATCCGGACAGCTATGTCGCGACGCGTGCCGACCCGAGGCGGCGCTGTCATGGCCGGCGTAGGCCGGCTGCTACCGACGCGTGAAAGCGAACGCAGCGTTCTTCGATCGCAAGACCATGCCGCGCGCGTCTTTGGCTTCGTCGAGGTTGAACATCACCCGGTTGCCGGAGTGGTCCTTGAAGAAGAACTGACCACGCCCCATCGGGTGCATCCAGGTGAGTCCGTGTCCGGGGACGTCGAAGTACAGCCGGTCCCCAGACGCGCGCACATGCACGGTCTGCAACATCGCGAAGCGTTCGGGATCGGTGAGCTCGGCGTACCGTGACCAGGTGTCTTCGGTTAGCCGATATGTGCCCACATAGCGCTCGTACGTGCTGGGCGCGATCTTGACTTCGTGTGCCTCCCGGCGGCGATCGGGCTCGTCGCCGTAGACCAGCATCGCCACGTCTTGCGCGATGCGGCTTGCGGGGACGACTTCGGTGTTGCACAGGACCAGCACGGTGGTCTCGTCCTCCTCGAAGTAGATCAGCGAGCCGTTGAAGCCATCGATTGCGGCGGGAAAGCTCAACACCGACTGGCCGTAGCCATGGTCGACCGCCAGGCCGTAGCCGTAGCCGTGCTCGTCGGCACTGACCATTTCTTCGAGACTGGACGCCTCGAGGATCTTGCCGCCGTGCAGCGCGGTGTTCCATTTGACGAGGTCGGTGGGGGAGGAGACCAAGCCTCCTGCGCCACCGAACACCGACATGTGGATCGGGTCGGGCGGATCGAGCAGCTCCTCGTCGTTCCACACCCGGCCGCGGGCTTGCTCGCCCGAGTCGTACGCGTCCCCGTACGAGGACTGGGTCATACCGGCGGGCTCGAAGAGGTTGCGCTCGACGTAGTCCCCAAAGGCCATCCCCGAGGCCTTCTCGACGACGGCGCCCAGCAGGTAGTAGTTCGCGTTGGAGGGGCTGAACCCCGTGCCCGGTTGGAACTCCAGCGGCAGCGAGGAGAATCTTCCGATGAGCTGCTCGGTTGTGTGCGCCTGATTCTTCCAGGTGTGGAAGTAGGGCAGGGCGGTGTAGTTGGGGATGCCCGAGGTGTGCTGAAGGAGCTGTCCGATCGTGATCTCTTCGCCACGAGGGTAGTTGGCCACGAACCGTGAGATCGGCTGATCGAGGGAGAGCTCGCCGCGGTCGCGAAGCTGAAGTACGGCCGCGGCCGTGAACTGTTCGGTCAGCAAGCCGAGTCGGTAGCGGGTGCTGACCGTGTTGGGCACGGTGTTCTCGGCGTCGGCCCACCCAAAGCCCTGACCCGAGACGATCTCACCTTGGCGCGCCACCACGATGGACCCATGGAACTTGAAGGCTGGCCCCCAGTCCGCGCCGTAGTCCGAAACGACGCTCGCGATCGAGGTAGGGAGGTCGTCGGGAATCGGGGCACCGGGGGTGCCGGTTTGGCGGAACTGCGGGCGACCGAGCGAGTCGGCCTCGGCGAACCGCGATTGCGTCGCGGACTCGGTTTCGGCGCCGTGGATGGCCACGCCGGCGAGCGTGTTGGGGGAGGGGCCCGGATCGAGCGCATAGGCACCGGCACCGGCCAAACCAACTCCGAGCACCAGCCCGGCTGCGATCCGGCCCCACGGGCGCCTTTGATGTACGGGCGGGTCTGCGGCGTCCTCGGACAGCGACTCGCTCGAGGGATCGTGGGCGAGTCGAAGCTCGGCGGACGTGTCCGCCGCCAGGACCTTGGCCGCGAAGCTGTCGCCGATCAGCTGATCGACGAGCGTCTCCATGGCGGGGTCGGAGCGCCACGCATCCAGCGCATAGTTTTCGAGCTCGGCAGGATCGAGGGCCGCGCGGTCGTCGGGCCGAAGTGGGTCGTTGTCATGCATGGTAGACCTCCCCAAGAGCTTGGCGGAGACGCTTGCGGGCCCGGTTGAGGCGAGACTTCACGGTGCCCAGGTCGATGCCCAATGCCGAGGCGATCTCGGTGTACTCGAGGCCGTGATACTCGCGGAGGATGAAGGCGGCCCGGTACTCGGGCGCGAGACCCTCGACGGCGCGAGCGATCACCTGCGCGAGCATTTTGCGCTCGGCGGATTCGTCGGCCCGGGCCGCGGCTTCGAGGTGAGTCGCGGCGGGGCTCTCGAGCGGACGGGTGTCGAGCCTGCGTCGGCGAAGCTCGTCGATGGTGCGGTGGGATGCGATCGTCAGGATCCAGGTGGACAGCCGCGCCGGACCCTTGCGGTCGAAGTTCGGCAGCGCGCGAAAGACGCGCAGGAACGTCTCCTGGGCGATATCCTCGACGAGGGCCGCTTCCCCTCGTCCTCGAAGCATGCGGGACACGAGGGCCAGCACGGGTCGTTGGTAGCGTTCGACGAGGGCTCGCCGGGCGCGCGAGTTTCCGCGTTGTGCACTCGCGACCGTGAGCTCATCCAGCTCGGGGCAACGCTGCGGGCGGCGCGGTGGCATCGCTTGGACCTGATGAGCCGGGGTCAACGCCTCTGGTTCACGGCTTGGCGAGCTCGGTGTTCCCGCTTTGAGCACAAATGTGTCCATGAAGGTCGACGTGGGGAACGCACAAAGACGACCCCCAGCCTTTGGAAACGTGATCTGGACCCGCGGTTCGCGCAAATCGGGGAGGTTTCGGTATCCTCCTGCGGTCCGTGATCACCCGCCGAGCATGGAGCGCGATCGGCCTGCTGGCGTTGATGCTGCTGCTTTTGCGGCTCCCCACCGTCGAGACCGGGCTCCACATGGACGACATCGCTCAACGAGCGATGGTTCGCGGAGTCTACCCCGCTGCGCGCTCCCCGTGGGACCTCTACACGTTTTCCTCCGGGGACCCGCAAGAGGTCGCCACGCTCAAGCAGGCCGGGGCGCTTCCATGGTGGTCGGACCGCGCGCTGCGGTTGAGCGCGCTGCGACCGATGGCGAGTCTGCTGGTGTGGTTCGATGCCCGCGCGCTGAGTTCGAGCGCCGCCCATGTGCATTCGCTGATCTGGTGGTTGGCGATGTTGGCCGCGCTCGGGTGGGCGCTGACGCCGATCCTTGGCGCACGATGGGCATGGTTCGCGATCGCGCTGTATGGCCTCGACGACGCCCATGCGGTGCCGCTGTCTTGGCTTGCGAACCGGGCCGCAATCCTCAGCGGCGTGTTCGGCTGGGCGGCGCTCGGTCTGTACGCTCGCGCGTCCTCGGGCGCGACATCGCCTCGGTCGGTGTGGCTCGCGGGTGCGAGCGCGGCAAGCATGGCCGCGGGTGAGTACGGCCTGTCGGCGCTTGCGTACGTTGGGGTCTACGCGCTCGTGTTGGATCGACGTCCCCCGGTGGAGCGGCTGCGCGCGTTGGTGCCGGTTGTGATTCCGCTGGCGGTGTACTTGGTGCTGCATCGTGCGGGCGGGTTTGGGGCGGCGTACTCGGGCATCTACATCGACCCCGCAGCCGAACCGCTCGCGTTTGCGGGCGCGCTGCTGCAGCGGGCACCTCGGCTGCTCATTGACATGGCCACGGGGATGCCGCTGCTGTTGCTCGAAGGTTGGTCATTGGCCGAGGTCTGGGGTGCGGCGCTCGTGGTGCTCGGGGGTGGGTGGGCGCTCGTTCGGTGGCTGCACCCGCAGGCCCAGCGCCGCCGCGTTCTGGTGTGGGCGCTGCTCGGTGCCTTCGCGGCAGTGGTCCCCGTGTGTGCATCCTTTCTCTCGGAGCGGCTCACGGTGTTGGCGTCGGTGGGCGTGCACGTCCTCAGCGCCGCGGTTCTGCTCGCCGCGCTCGAGCGGGTTACAGAGCGTCGGTTTTCGGCGAGTGCGGCCGTTGCGTTCGCGGTTGGTGCGGGCTTATTGTTTGGGCACTTGTGGGTCGCCTCGCCGGCGTCCTCGGCCAAAGTAGAGCGGCTGCGTCGGTTCAACGCTGCCGGCGTTGCGCTGGCGGAAGGGATGCCGGTCGAGGATGCACGCGCATCCGAGGAGCGGTGGGTTCTGCTCGCCGCCGGGGATCCCATGATGCTCGTGTACCCCCCCCACTTACGGTCGATGGCGGGCCATCCTCGTCCCGCGGCGTGGACCGTGCTGTGTTTGGCAAAGGGTCCGCTGTCCATGAAGCGCGTCTCCCCGTTTGCCCTGGAGATCACCGCGGCGTCCGGGTGGATGCAAACCCCGCTGGAGCGGTTCTTTCGCCGAAGAGATCGCCCGATGCTGCCCGAGCGCCCCGAAGGCTTCGATGGCATGCAGGCTGAGGTGACGCGCATGGATGAAGGCGTGCCGAAGACGATCCGATTCACGTTTGAACGGCCGCTGCACGACCCGAGCCTGAGGTTCATGAGCGTTGGCATGCGCGGGGTCTTTCGCTATCCGTTGGCCAGGGTCGGGGCCACCATGCCGCTTGCGTCCGGTGTTGACGCCATCTCCGCCGTGGCTGGAGTTCCGTGACGGGGCGACTTCTTCCCGGGGCTGCTAGAGTCCCCCTGCGCCATGTCCGACGAACGCAAGATTCCGCGTGGGCGCCTCAGCCGCGTCGCCAAGCTGGCGCGAGCCGGCGCGACCTCGGGGATGGCGCTGCTCCGCTCGAAGAGTGCTTCGGGGGCGGCGGACAAGGTCGCCGGCATGCTTGGCGAGATGCGGGGCGTCGCGACCAAGGTGGGGCAAATGGCCAGCTACGTCGATGGTCTCATCCCGCCGGAGCACGCTGAGGCGTTCGAGCGCAGCATGTCCAAGCTGCGGGCGGGGGCTCCTAGGAGCTCAGCAGCAGACATCCGTCGCACGCTGATCGAGGACCTTGGGGCGCCGCCGGAGGACCTGTTCTCGACGTGGGAAGAGGTTCCGCTCGCAAGCGCATCCATCGGTCAGGTTCATCGAGCGACGCTGCACGACGGTCGCGCGGTTGCGGTCAAGGTCCAGCACCCTGGCATTTCCGAGGCGATGGAAGCGGACATGCGCAATGCCAGCCTCATGGACTTCGGATCCCGGGCGTTCGGGTTCGGAAAGTTCGAGGTGGGTCGCCTCGTCGACGAGGCCAAGGCACGGTTTCGCGAAGAGCTCGACTACAGCCTCGAACGACAGCGGTACGAGCGATTCGCTGAACTCCACGCCCGTGACCCCAAGGTTGTCATTCCCGAGGTGGTCTCCGAACGCTGCTCGTCGCGCGTCCTGACCACGGGGTTCGTCGAGGGCATCGACTTCGAGCGCGCCTGTGAGGCGCCAGACTCGGACCGTCGGGCGTGGGCCGAAACGCAATGGCGGTTCGTCTACGGCTCGATCATGCTGGGCGGCATCTTCAACGCGGACCCGCACCCCGGCAACTACCGGTTCTTGCCCGACGGCGCCGTAAGTTTTCTCGACTTTGGGTGCGTGCAAGAGATCAACAACTACAACCGGCGGCGGATCGTTGCGGGG
>CAYGTG010000183.1:0-10694 GCA_964352485.1 uncultured Nannocystaceae bacterium
GATGAAGTTGAAGCCCTGCATCGGCATTGGCCGGGCTCAGAGCTGCGATGGGTGGAGACAGGCCATCTCACCGGCGCCGTGCTCGGAAAGCGCGCTCATCTTCGAGCGATTGTCGACGCGTTCGGTCGCATGCCATGAGTGACCGACGATGTCCTCGGACCTGATGCCAAACGGTCTTCCACTGACGCTCGAATCGGGGACCGCACTTTGGGTGGACGCAGCAGGGACACTCCTTCATCCGGCGAGACCTGTGGCACAGGTCTACGCCGAACACGCGCAGGCGTTGGGCCATCGGGTGGAAGCCGCTGCGGTGGCGTGCCGGCTTGGCCCCGCGATGCGAACCCACCAACCGCTGCGACGCGGAGATCGGACGTGGCGTCGGTACTGGCAGGCGGTTGTCTCGACCTCGGTTGGCGTCGATGACCCGGTCTGCTTCGAGAAGCTCTACACCCACTACGAGCGCCCCGACGCCTGGCGCGTGGCCCCAGATGCCGCGGAGTGTTTGGCGCTGCTTCGAGCGCGGGGCGTTCGCATCGCGTTGATCTCAAACTGGGACGATCGCCTGCGCTCGACGCTGGAAGGACTGGGCCTCGTTTCGGCCTTCGATGCGCTGCTGATCTCTGGAGAGGAAGGGGTGGAAAAGCCTGACCCAGAGATCTTTCTCCGCGCGGCTCGTCGGCTCACAATCCGTCCCGAGTGCAGCCTTATGGTGGGGGATGACCCGGATCTCGACGGCGTCGGGGCGGGCTCCGTTGGGGCTTTCGTGATGCAGTTCGGTAGTGAAATCAATGGCTTCCGAGATCTTCTGGAGCGTCCATGACGATAAATTGTCGATCCGTGACGCCCAGGAACGGGGAGCCGGAGCTACGGTTCATTCACCTCGAAAGAGGAAGGGTTCCACTCATGTCCAAGATCAAGTTCATCCTCCCGCTCTTCATGCTCTTCGCCCCCGCTTGCGACGACGCTGCCAAGGACGCGAAAGACGGCGCCAAGAAAGCCGGCGCGGCTACAAAGGACGGCGCCAAGGCTGCAGGCGACGCTGCTGAGAAAGCAGGCGACGCTGCTGAGAAAGCAGGCGACGCTGCCAAAGAAGCCGGCGCCGACGCGGCTGAAGCTGCCAAGGGTGCTGCAGCCGCTGCAGGTGACGCGGCCGAGGCCGCAGGCGAGGCAGCCAAAGCTGCAGGTGCTGCAGGTGCCGAAGCTGCAGGCGATGCTGCTGAGAAAGCCGGCGAAGCCGCCGAAGATGCAGCCGACGCAGCCGAAGACGCAGCCGAAGCCGCTGCAGGCGAAGAAGAGAAGAAAGAGTAAGTCGCCCTCACCGGCACTTCAAAAGGGGCGAGCCTTCCGGGCTCGCCCTTTTTTGTGCGCTGCGATCGAATCCATGGCGTTCGCCGCGACGCAGAGCGTTTTGGGATAGTGTTTGAGCATGAACCGTCGCTGGCTCGTTCTTGCTGCCGTGGCCTCCGGTTGCTTCTCAGACCCTCCGCCGTCCGGATCCGGTGAGTCCTCGGACACGAGCGCGGGCTCGAGTTCGGACACCGCACCAGGATCCGAGAGCAGCACATCTTCGAGTACCGCGACAACCGAGCCCAATCCAGGGACGACGATTGGGGCAACGACCAACGCCTCCTCGAGCACGAACGACACCACCATGGGGTCCGGAGATGACACGGCCGGCGACTCGACCGGCGATCCTCCTCTCGTTGCGTTTTGCGAGAACCAGGCGGGCCCCAACCTCATCGCCTGCAGCGACTTCGACGGCGGCAATGCCAGCCCCTGGGACCCCTACGAGCCGCAGGGGTTCATCCGCAGCGTAGGCGCCAGCAAGCCGCCGGCCCACAGCGCTCCAAACTTCGCTCGCGTTGTCCGCGACGATACCAACGTCGACAACGCCGTCGGGCAGGCGCTGTTTGGAGTCGATTTTTCGCCGTCTGCGCTCGAGTTCGGGGGAGCGTCCGTAGAAATGCAGGTTCGCTTCCCTGCGCAGTTTGAGGAGTCTTGCGGATCCGCCCCGGTTCGGTTGTTCGAGATCCGATATGGCGAGAAGGGGGCCTTCACCAACCTGGTCGTGGCGGCGTCGCCCGACGAGGTCGTCGTCTACTACTTCTCCCCGGGGGCCAACGACGAACTCGGTCGATTCAGTGTTCCCGAGACTCCGCCGCAGGGCGGTTGGTATCGATTCGAACTCGAGTTGACGTTCGGCGAAGGAGCGGCCGATGCATCGTTGTCCTTGGGTGGAGAACTCGTCGTGCCCTCGCAGCTGACCCCTCCCGCGTTCAACCCAGCCTCGCAGGACGTGAGCGTCAACGTGGGACCGTGGTTCCTGCCCGGCGAAGCTCCAGGGGAGGGCTGCGGCTACGACCTCGACGACCTTCGTCTCTCGGGTCTCCCGTCCCTGTAGAGAGCGCAGCCCAGCTCAGGCCGGGGGTTCGAAGAACACCTTCACCGCATTGGTTCCGGGCTCCATCGGTCCAGGCGGCACATCCTGCATCACCGCGACGCCGGTGCCCTGCGCGACGAGCTTGACGTCGGCGCCGTCGGCCGCGTCGAGTGCTTCGACCAGGCTCAGGCCGGTGAAATCCGGGAGCCCACCGTCGACCGAGATCGGGCGTTGTCCGGGGAGCTCTGGCTCGAGGTCACCCAGAGGCGTGAAGCCATCGACGAGCTTGGTGTTGTTGCTCATCAACAACAGGGGATCGGGGCTCGGCCGCGAGCCGTCATCCCGCGAGACGCCGAGGTGAAGCATGACGCGCTCTCCGAGGCGGGCAAACGTGGGTGCGGCGACCTCGTTGCCGTAGTGACCACCGACAGGGTTGTCGACGCTGACGAGAATGACGACGCGGGGATCCTTGGCCGGCACCGCACCGACGAACGATGCGAAGTACTCGTCCTCTGCGTAGCCGCCGGACTTGGATGCCTTTTGCGCGGTCGAGGTCTTGCCCGCCACGCGGTAGCCGTCGATCAGGGCGTTCTTGCCGGTGCCCTTCTTGGAGTGCACGACGTTCTCGAGCATCTCGAGGACCGTGTCGGCGGTGGAGGTTCGCACGACGCGCTCCGGCTCCTTGCGGTCGAGTGGAACCTCGTTGCCGTCATGATCGAGCACGGCACGCACGATGGTGGGCGGGTAGTAGGTGCCGCCGTTCGCAAGGACCGAGAACGCCGCCGCCACTTGGAGCGGGCTTGCGCTCATGCCCTGGCCGAAGGAGATGTTGGCGCCTTGAATGTCGGACCACTTGTTCCAGTCGTCGAGCGTTCCGGGAGTTGCACCGGGCAGCTCGATGGCGGGTCGCTCACCAAAGTGGAAACGTCGCACCCATTTGTCGAGGTTCTGGGCCCGGAGTCGGTCATAGATCTTGGTGGTGCAGATGTTCGAGGACACCGCGAGGATCTCCGAGATGCTCAGCCACTCGAGCTGCTTGGTATCTCGAATGGCGTGGTCCTCGGTGTACTGCCAGCGGCCGTTCTCGCAAAAGAAACTCTCGTCGCGCCGGATGACGCCTTGCTCGAGCGCGGCTGCGACGGTGATCGCCTTCATCGTGGAGCCAGGCTCGAAGGCTCGGTTCACGGCGTGGTTCACCGTCTGATCGATGTCGTCGATGCGGTGGTTGGGATCGAAGGTCGGACGGCTGGCCATCGCCAGAACCTCACCGTTGCGAGGGTCGACGACGAGCACGCTGGCGCTCACCGGGGTCCAGTTCTCGACCAGCGTGTTGATCTCTTCCTCGACCATGGCCTGAAGGGCGGAGTCGAGGGTCAGCACCACCGTGTTTCCGCGTGAGACGCTCGGGTCGGGGTGGCCGTCGACCAGGAGCTTCTGGCCGCGGGCGAAGTACGCGGGGCTCATGGCGTCGCGCCCCTTGAGGAACTCGTCGAGTCCGTACTCGATGCCAAGGTTGCCCGAGCCTTCGGCGCTCACTCGGCCGAGAGCTTGCGAGGCCAGCAGCTTGCGCGGGTAGACACGGTGCGGCATGGGCTCCAGCCGCACGCCGGGGAGCCGGGCTTCGCGAATCGCCTTGGCTTGGGCGTCGTCGAGCTGCATTCGGAGCTGCCGGTACGCTTTGTCCCGCGAGAGTTCGTCGCGGAGATAGCCGGGGTCTTCGCCCGGGAAGAGCTCCATCACCTTACCCACGACAGCATCGGTGGCGCCTTGCCCGGCGATGAGGCGCGGGTTGAGGACGATCTTGTGGACGCGATCGGTCACGGCAAGCGCGATGTAGTTGCGGTCGACGATGTCACCGCGGCTGGCGCGGACGCGGTACGAGCGGAGCTGCTGCCGGTTGCCCAGGTCGGCGTAGTGCTCGTGCTGGACGACGGAGACCTGGTACGCGCGCCAGATCAGGCCGACCATCGAGACGCCGAGGACGGCGGCAACGAGGAGCGAACGCAGACGCACCGAGCCGAGGTCGGTCGCCATCGGCTTGACGATCTCCTTGTGGCGATGGAGCAGGTTCATGGCGTGGGCGCCTCCCGGACGCGGATCTTCTGCACGAGTTCAGGGGAGACCGGCACCATGCCGAGCTCGTCGCGGGCCACGGCCTGAACTTGCTGCGGGTTGCGCAGGTACGCCCGCTCGGCCGACAGTCGGCGTTTCTCTTCCAGGAGCGAAGCCTGCTGCTCGGAGAGCCTGGTGATGTCCCCGCCGGCCTCCAGCACCGCGGTCGTGGATTGGATCCGCACGATACCCATCGCAACCAGCACCGCCACGCAGAGGAACAGAAGGAACGACGTGCCTGCAGGTGCCCGCATCCGATCCCGCACGCGATCCACCGACCCAGCACTCGTCGCCCGGTCACCGCTACGTTTGTGTCCGTGGGGAAAACTCGCGGGTTTCTGTTTTCGGCGGCGTGCTCTTTGGGTCATTGGACGCGCTCCAGCACCCGCAGTCGCGCACTGCGGGCTCGGGGGTTGTGCTCTGTCTCGTCGGCGTCGGCGGTGACGCCCTTGGAGAACGGTTTGGGAATCGCGAACGGAACCTGGCGCTCGGACTCCACGATGGGGAGGCCCCGAAGCGTGGCTTCGGGGGTCGACAGCTTCCGGAAGGCTCGCTTCACGCGGCGATCCTCGAGCGAATGAAACGTGATGATCTCGAGTCGGCCACCGATGGCGAGCGCATTGGGTCCGTCGACGAGAAGGGTGTCGAGCTCCCCGAGTTCGTCGTTGAGGTGGATGCGAAGCGCTTGGAAGGTTCGCGTCGCGGGATGGATTCGCAGCCCGAGCTTGCGTCGCTGCCGATGGCTCATGGCATCCGAGACCACCTGGGCGAGTGCGCCGGTGGTCTTCGGCTTGGCCTCGAGAATGGCCCGCGCGATGCGAGGCGCATCGGGTTCTTCTCCATACTCCCGGAGGATCCGGATCAGGGCTGGGGCATCGAGTTCCTCCAGAAGCTGCGCCGCGGTCATGGGCCCGCTCTGGTCCATCCGCATGTCGAGCGGAGCATCCGTCCGAAAGGAGAAGCCCCGTTCGCCTTGGTCGAGCTGCATGGAGGACACGCCGATGTCGGCGAGGATCCCGTCCGCCTTCAGGCCCTGTTCGTCCAGCGTGCTGCCCAGCGCCGAGAACGGTGCGTGGACGAACAGGATGGGCGTCCGCGACGAGGCAAGGCGGGCACGGGCTCGGTCGAGGGCGCTCTGGTCGCGGTCGAAGGCGATCACGCGCTGCGGTGCAAAGCGCTCCAAGACCACCTCAATGTGGCCTCCGGCGCCGCACGTCGCGTCGACGTAGATGCCGCGCGGCGTCTCGCCGACCCGCGGAAGCGAGGCCTCCAGCGCAGCGCAAACTTCGCGTGCGAGCACCGAGATGTGGCCGTCTCCCACCCAAACAGCCCTGCCAGCCCGGTGCCAACAGGTCAAAAAAACGGCGAGGGGAGCGGAGCCGTGGCGCCGGTTCGTCGCAGGAATCGGGGAGGGGGACTGGCCACATCCATCGATACGCGCATTCGGCGCTGCTCGTTTCCCCCCTGCCGTTTCCTCGAACCGGCCCAGGCTGTCATCCACAGGGCGATTTTTTTAGCGAAATCAGTGCTTTAGATCGTGGTGGGTTGACCCCGAGGCGCTCGATCAGTAGGTTCCGCCGTCAGTCGATGCGGACCGTGTCCAGGAATTACCGTCAGCTTCACGAATCCTCGGAGCTGCTGTGGGAAAAGCTCGGGATGCTCTCCGCTGTACAGCGGTCGAGCTTCAACGAGCGCTTCACGATGTCGTGGATTTACCACGACTTCGCGCTCGAAGGCACCGTGCTCAGTATCGCTGAGATCAAGGCTGCCATCGACGCGGAGATCATCTCAGCGCCGAGCCTGATCCCTGCCTACAACCACATCATCGCGGTGCGCGATGGCATTGACTACGTCGTGGAGTCGCGCGGACAACCGCTCGCGCTCAACCTCGACTGGCTCAAGAAGCTGCACCAGGTGCTGCTGCCGACCGACAAGAAGGACCAGGTTCAGTACCGCAAGGACAACCCGATCCATCGGATGTACTTCCACGACCTCGCGCAGGCGGACAAGATCAGCTACCGCATGCGGAAGCTGACCGACTGGTTCCGTACCGAGGAATGCAAGCGTGCCCATCCAATCGAGCTTGCGGTCGAAGTGCACCGTGAGGTCATTCGCGTGTTCCCCTGGCCCGAGATCAGCGGTCGGGTGGCACGGATCGCGATGAACCACATCCTGATCAACGAGGGCTACTGGCCCTCGACGATCCATGCGATCGACCGCCAGCGCTACTATGATGTGCTGCGTCTGGATCAGGACCAGCTGCTGGATTTGGTCCTGGAGAGCGTCCGGCAGGGCATTGCCTCGTCAAGCAAGCTCTACCAGGGCATCGTTGACTCGATGCGTGTGTACTGAGCCACGCGCTTCTACCCACAGAGCAGAAGCGACTTCCATGGTTTCCGTTCGAGAGCTGGCTCGAGGCCGCCTGCCGACCTCACACGGGGACTTCATGATCGTCTCGTTCGAGGGTCCTGATGGGCCTCTGGATGACGTCGCTCTCGTCCGCGGCGATGTTGGCACCAACGCGATCATTCCAGTCCGGCTACACAGCGAGTGCGTGACCGGGGATGCGTTCGGTTCGCGACGCTGTGACTGCGGCGAGCAGCTCCAAGAGGCCATGGATCGGCTTGCCGATGTGGAGCATGGCGTCCTGCTGTACATGCGCCAAGAGGGGCGTGGCATCGGCATCGCGCACAAGGTTCGCGCCTACGAACTGCAAGACGGCGGCATGGATACCGTCGAGGCCAACTTGCACCTTGGGTTTGACGACGACTTGCGCAGTTACGACGTCGCGGCGGCGATGCTGCAAGCCTTGGGTGCCCGTCGCATCGAGCTGCACACGAACAACCCGCACAAGGTCGAAGGCCTCGAGGGTGCGGGCATCACCGTCGTGAAGCGAACGGCGCTGGAGATCGCGGCGCGCGAGGAGAATCGGTTCTACCTCGACACCAAGCGCACCCGGTCGGGGCATCTGATCGCGGTCGAAGAGACCTGAGCAGCCGGCGACGCCCACGGTTGGGATGGGCGAAAAGTTGCGCGTGCGGCGGAGATTTGTCTGGCGCGCGGCGGGCGAAATGTGTACATAGATAACACTGTGTCGCACATGATCCGACGTGTAAGCATCTCCGCGCTCCTTGCTGCGTCTGTCGCGCTTGGTGCCTGTGACTCTGGAGATGACGGTTCGGATCCGGCAACGGGCCCCTCGGCCGGCGGAAAAGCGGACGACACCACGGCGGGACCGATTGGGGCGCTCGCCACAGGCACCCAGAGCAGCGGGTATGTCGCCGGCGATGCCGTGCATGTCTATGTCGTCGAAGCCCGCCCCGGCTCGGTGGTCAACGCCCGCGTGGTCCGCACCAGCGGCGACCTCGACCCTACAGCGTTCCTCTACAGCAGCCTCACGGCGGCCCAAGACAATGACTTTGAGGGCCCCTCGCACGGGTTCAACAACACCTCTTCCTCCATCGAGGCCGCATGGACCGTTCCGTCGTCGAGCAACCTCATTCTCGTCGTCGGCGCCGGGGGCTCTTCGGCGGGTGAGTTCGAAGTCGAGCTGAGCTGCCACGCAGATAGCCCCGTCCCCTGCACCGAGGGCGACGAAGACAGCGAGCTGGGCTATTGCGAAGCTGTCCGAGACGCGTGGCTGGTTTGCTTCGAAGAGGCTGAAGACGAATCCGACCCGCTGTGCAACGATTGGCTCGGCTACGAGGACACCACGGACGACGAGGACTGCTGCGAGCTCTGGGAGGCCCAAGGCCTTGCCTCCGAAGAATTCTGCGGCTGGTAGTCCTCCTGCGCAGCCCACAGGGCAACTGGAACGCCGCGTTCGAGCCTGGCTCGACGCGGCGTTTGCATGGGGTGCGGACACGAGAAGCGGCGGAGTCGTGGGGTACTCCGCCGCGGGTCACTCCGGGTAGGTCCGGTTCTGCTGGTTGCGGCCACTGCCCACGTTTGAAAGCGGGGCGACCGTCAGGGGTGCGTTTTGCTCTGGAAAGGAGCCGACGGCTCGTGAGGTGGATCGATGAGCATCTGTGATCCTGACGTCGGCGGGGATCCCACGGAATTCCCGAAACGTCGTTGTGCAATAGCGAGTGATGGCACTCGCGGTCGGAGAGGCGTGTGGGGGGGCGATGTCGTCTCCCTCACCCCGATGACTTCATCTCACCGGGTGCCTCGGGCGTACGTCGCTAGGACGTTCCTCCTGGCCAAAACGCTGGCCCGTGCAGATGGTTGAGCTCGGTCGAAAGTTCCTGTTGTTTCATAGGCATTTTTCCTCCCTTGCCGGCTCCTGAAGTGACCTTTAAATCGTAGCACCGCGTCGCGGCGTGCCCAGTGATGCTCACGATTGATTTTCGCATCGGGACGTGGCACTGGCGTCTTCATGACGTCGCAGGGCCGTCCCGACCACGTGTGGGTTCAAGAAGTACCCGAGCGGTTTGCGTTCCGGTACGAAGGCGACAAGGCGTTCGTCGAGGGCGTCGCGCTCGAGGACATCGCCGCCGCGGTGGGGACACCGACCTACGTCTACAGCGCGGCCCACATTGCACGGCAGTACCGGGAGCTCGAGGCCGCGGTCTCGGGCCACCCCACAAAGATCTGCTATGCGGTGAAGTCGAACGGTTCGCTCGCGGTCCTTCGCCACCTTCATCGGCTTGGGAGCGGTGCCGACATCGTGAGTGTGGGCGAGATGAAGCGAGCGATGGCGGCCGGCATTGCGCCGAGCGAGATCGTCTTCAGCGGCGTCGGCAAGACCGACGATGAACTCGATGCTGCCATCGAGGCCGGACTGCGCTCGATCAACGCGGAGAGCTCCGAAGAGGTCACGCGCATCGAAGCGCGGGCACGGGCGACGGGCAAGACCGCGAACGTGACGCTGCGGGTCAACCCGGACGTTGACCCAAAGACCCACCCATACCTGGCCACAGGGTTGCGCGAAGCAAAGTTCGGCATTTCGATGGAGGAGGCCGGCACGCTCGCGCGGCACGTTCACGCAACGGATGGCTTGCGGATGGAGGGCATCGGCTGCCACATCGGGTCGCAGATCGCCGACGCCACCCCGTTCCTCGACAGCTTCGACCGGCTTCGTACCCTGGCCAAGGGACTGCAAGAAGAAGGTGTCGCGCTCGGGCACATCGATCTGGGCGGAGGCTTCGGCATCGCGTACAGCGAGACCGAGGCCGAGCTCGACATCGCGGCGTGGGGCAAGGCGGTGGTCGATGCGAGCGCAGGGCTCGGCGTCGAGCTCATGATCGAACCGGGGCGCTACCTCACCGGACAGGCTGGAGTGTTGCTCACCCGCGTTGTGGGCAACAAGCACTCACCCACCAAGGGGTTCGTGATCATCGACGCGGCCATGAACGACCTGCTTCGGCCAGCGCTGTACCAGGCCTATCACGCGATCGTGCCCGTGACCCGAGCGGCCGCAGACGTCGAGGTCTCGACCGTCGACGTCGTGGGGCCCGTGTGCGAGTCGGGAGACTTCTTGGGCCTCGAGCGGGCCATGCCGGCATGCGAGACGGGCTCGCTGCTGGGAGTCTTGAGCGCGGGTGCCTACGGCATGTCGATGGCGAGCAACTACAACACCAGGCCGCTTCCGGCCGAGGTTTGGGTCGACGGAGACCGCTTCGCCGTGACCCGGCCTCGCCAAACCGTAGAAGAGCTGCTTGCAGTCGAAAAGGTGCCACAGTGGGCATGAGCAAGGTACGTCGAATGACTCCCTACATCATCGCAGCGATTGTCCTGGGTCTCGTTGGGGCCCTGGTTTTCAAACGAGGGATGGCCTCCTCGTTCGTCGACTCCGAACAGGCGCATGCTCTCGTTGCCGACGGGGCGGCGCTCATCGACGTGCGCTCTCCAGAGGAGTTCGCTTCGGGTCACATCGATGGCGCCCGCAACATCCCGGTGGGTCAGATCGGACAGCGCGCGGCCGAGGTCGGGGACAAGGACGGGCCTGTGGTCGTGTACTGCCGCAGCGGCATGCGCAGCGCACAGGCCAAGTCCACACTTGAGTCGGCGGGCTTCACCAAGGTCCACAACCTCGGCGGCATGTCGCGCTGGTGATCCGAGGGCTGGCGTTGCGACGCTGTCCCTCGATGACATGCTCGTCGACGGGCCTGCAGCGCTTGCGCCTACTGCGGGAGGATCTGCTTGAGCGCGAAGCCGGTCATGTCCGAATACGTGTACGGATACTCCAGTCCGGAGACGA
>CAYGTG010000184.1:0-10655 GCA_964352485.1 uncultured Nannocystaceae bacterium
GCGCGTGCACTTGGGCAAGCTTCGCTGGCGCGCTGGAGGGGATCGGGCGGCGGCGCGTGCACTGGTCGAAGGGGGCGCAGCGACGATGGCGAAGACACCCGACCGCGAGCCGAAGGAGCAGGCCCGGGTGCAGGCTTGGCTGCAGGCGAATCCGTTGCCAGGATGAGCTGCGAGGCGGGTCTCGAGCCGAGGCGCGCGGGGCAATGATCGTGGCTCGGCGCCGATGGGCTAGGCTTGTACCATCGCGCTCGGATGTCCGGTCATGACACGCAGTGGTGGCTCGAGCTCCCGGACGGAACCCGTCGCAGGGTTGGACCCGCGGGCCTCCTCATCGGTCGCCGGGCGGACTGCGATCTCGTCCTGAACGATGAGCACGCGAGTCGGCGGCACGCGATCGTCCATCGGACCGCCGGCGGCGTGGCTTTGGTCTCGTTGGGCCGGGGTTCACCGCGGACCGACGGCTCGGGAAACGCCGAGCTTGCCGATGGCACGCGCCTGTCGTTTCCCGGGCTGGCGGTCACGGTTCGAGCGTCGACGACCGTCGACGATGCCGATCCGCTGTGGGTTCTGCGGCACCACGGGGGCGGCATCTTCGGCGTCAGCGAGCGCGGGTTGTCGATCGGCGGCGGACCCGATGATGATCTCCGCATCGCCGGCTGCGCCCCTGGCTCCGCGCTGTTTCGCGTCGCGCGTGGGCAACTGTTCCTCGAGGCGGGCGTCGCGTTGGGCGTGTCGGCCCGCAAGGCCGGGTTGGTGAAGCTGGTGCCCGGCACGGTGCACCGACTTTCCAGGGGCAACGTCGTGCACTTGGGCCGTGCACAGATCTCGGTGCTCGTCGGCGGAGCGACGTACCTGGGCACGACGATCGGGCGCGGTGGCGCGGCGGCACAAGACATGACGGAACCCCCCTCGGTGCGGCTGCAGTTCCTGCCCCGAGGAGGCCGGCTCTTCGTCACGCTGGGTGGCGAGGAGACTGTCGTGTACCTCGCAGGCCGCCGCTGTGACCTCGCGGCCTGCCTGCTCCAGCCACCAGCTCCGTATGCGCCCGGCGAGCCGATTCCCGACGACGTCTTGATTCCGCGCGTGTGGCCTGGCGGCACCGAAACGCGGTCTGCCGTCGGCGTACTGCTGCATCGGTTGCGTCGCGATCTGGTGCACGCGGGTCTCGATGGCGTGGCGCTGGTCGTACGCGCCGAAGGGGGCGGTGCAACGCGCTTTGCCGTGCCCTCGGGTGCCTCGGTGTCCGTCGAGTAGCCGCGCCCCGTCGCGATCAGACCCCGACGGAGCCCATCGCCTTGGCGGTACGCACGAGCTCCTCCTTGAGATAGGTGGCCGCCCGAGTGCGGTGAAGATCGGCACGGAACACGAGTTGAATGGAGTCCTCGAACACGGGCAGCGTGTGGTGGAGTCGGCGGAGCTGGTGTGTTGTTTGGTCGGCGGCGATCCGGCGGGGCAGGAGTGCCGGTCCGATGCCGGACAGGGCCAGACTCTTCACCAGCCCGAAGTCCCCGCAGTCGATCCGTCGCGGCGGCGCAAACCCACTCTCATCGAGCCGCTCGAGCAGCCGGGCACACTCTTTGACGCGGCTGGGGTAGATGAGCGGGTGATTCTCAAAGTAGGTTCGGGCGTCGTCGAGTTCAGAGAATCGGCCGCCCTGCGCACCATAGTAGGCAGCTGGATCCGTGGGTCCAGGTTCTCCTTCCGGGACGGCGACGAACACGTCGATAGCGTCGCGAAACAGCTCGGTGAGCACGACATCGGGGTGTGGCTGCGGATTGACCACAATACCGAAGTGCACATCTCGTGAGACCACCGCGTCGAGCACGGACGACGATGAGGTGTTGTGCAGTGAGACGTTCACGTCGGGAGCATCGGCCAGGGCGCGCTGGAAAAATGGGGGTAGGAAGTAGGAACCAAGCGATTCGTGGCAGCCGATTGAGAAGCTCCCGGTCAGTCGGTGGTCGAGACTACAGATACGCTCGGCTGCGCGATCGAGGACGGTCATCACCTCGTCGACGTGCCGTAGAAGCTCCTCCCCACTCGCGGTCAACGACACGCCCGCGCGGTGACGCAGAAACAGGGTGGTATCGAGCGAGGCCTCGAGGTGTTTCACGGCGAGGCTCACCGTGGGCTGGCTGACATGAAGAGACCGGGCAGCCTGGGTCATGCTGCCCGCCCGGGCGATCCCCTGAAAGTATCGGAGCTGCGTCAGGTCCATGCCGGACCCGTTGGGACGGGTTCTCGCGAACCGCATCTACCGTCCCTCGAACACGGCGATGCGGTGGTGGAACGCGTCTGTCACGTGCAGGCGGCCGGAGCCTGCAAGCGTGTCGCTGTTGTCCTCAAGCCCACGGCGGTTCGAGTGGTGCATGAGGTCGAGCTAGCACCGCGGAGAATCGTGGATGTAATGACGGTGTAATCCCGGGGCGTTCCGGGGCCTGACCGAGGGCTCCAGGTTCATCGCCCTGCCGGGTTGCACCGGCAGCTCTCGCCGGAACGCGCCGGCCATCGTCCGCTTGGCAGATGTCGCCCCCCCGGCCCGGGTATAGGGATCGTTGATGGCAGCAATACGCCCTGCCTATGGTCGAGAATGCTCCTGCTGCCCGGGCTGGGGCGAAGCGTTGGACGCGCGCTCCAGGGCTGCCGATGACTCTGGGTCCCACTTGTGATTGACCTGGGCGACGTTCCACGACTTCGACACCAGCGGGTTCGGGTTCGATAACTTCAGCATCGACATTGGCGGCGGGACGTTCAGCGGCAGCATGTACACGGGCGTCGTGGCCTCGGTTGCACAGATCGCGGTCTGCGAGGAGAGATCAACCTTCCTTGCGGGAAGCCTTGCTCGATCGGCTCGTCGGTGCCGTGGCGGCTCGAGTCCGCCGCTCGATCGAGGTTGCGCTCGCGACATCGTTGACAGGGACGCGACAACCTTGGCGCGCATCCGCAACCTCGTTCGTCCGGCATGTAGGTGCTTTCGTAGGTTGGCACACCACCTGCACAACCGACGCATCAGGGCGCCGGGTCGGCGCAGGCAGCTCGTACGTGACCGGGCTGCTCCAGAACAACCCTACGCTGACGAGCACTTCAACTAGGAAATCCCGATGAAACGTTCTTTCGCATATTTGCTCTCTTCGCTTCTCCTCACCGCCGCGGCATGCGACGCCGAGCCCAGCGACGATACGACGTCCGCCGCCGACACCGAGCAAGCCTCCGATGGCAACGCGGACTCCTGCGAGCAGGCGTGTGGAGACCAGGAGTGCGTTGCTGCTGAAGACGGCAGCTGCCTTGGGGATGATCCGGTCTGCGTACCCCCCTCCGCAGACCCCTGCCGAAGCTGCGTCGAAGCTGCATGTCCACAAACCCTGGACGAAAATATCGAGTGCAGCGGCGTGGACTGTCTCGACTACACCGTCCGCATCGGCTCTTGCGGCGATGCAACGCCGTATGCACCCGAGGCGTTGCTGAACTGCGTCTTCGACGATTGCGGCGATGCCTGCAACGCTGGCGACGGCTTTGAGTGTGCGTGCATCTGAAGAACAATCTGCCGAACGCGGCGGAGGCCTTTGACCGGTCCGGTATGATGGGTCATCCGCCCCAGGATTCAGTGGGCGACCCGGCAACGACCGTAGCCGCCTCTCGCGGGTGAAGCGCCCGTTCGCTTCCAGCCCACCGAAGCTCGGGCGGTTCACCTGCCTGCGGCGTGCGCTATCCTCGTGAACGAAGTGAGGGACGACTCCGAGCTGCTTGCCGCGTGGCGAGGCGGTGACGCGACGGCAGGAGATGCGCTCTTCCGTCGGCATCGCGGCGACCTGGTCGGGTTCTTTCGGCTGCGGGTTCCGGCCGCGGCGGACGACCTGGTGCAGCGCACGCTGCTGGCCGCGGTTGAGGGGCGGGGTCGGATCGCCTCGAGCTTTCGGGGATACGTCTTCGGGGTCGCGCGCTACGTACTTCTAAAGCATCTCGACGAGCAGCGCCGCAGCCCCGACGACGCGAGCCTGTACTTTTCGCCCGGAACGCGACCGGCCAGCGTCGTGACCCCCAGTGGCGCGGTTGCAATGCGCCAGGAGCACTGGCTGCTGCTGCAGGCGATCGAGCGCCTCGACGACGCGCAGCAGATCGCCCTTGCACTGTTCTACGTGCAGGGGCTGTCCACCGCCGAGATCGGAGAGGCCTGCGACGTGTCTCCCTCGACCGTCTCGAGCCGGCTGCACCGAGCCCGCGCGGCGCTTCGAGAGGCGCTCGCCGAAGGGCGCGCCCCGGCCTCCGTGCGTGAGGCGGTGAGTACCGATCTCGAGGCCTGGGTGAAGAGCCTCGCCCCGCTGCATAACCAGCTACCGGGGGTCTCGTGAACGAGACGGTCGTCAGCGCACGGACCCTCGTCCATGGATCTCGATTGGGTCGGTACCGCGTCGCACATCGGCTCGGGGTCGGCGGCATGGCCGAGGTTTACCTCGCGGTGGCCGACGGACCGGGCGGCTTCGAGAAGCGCGTCGCGCTCAAGCTGGTCCACGCCCACGCCGCGGACGACCTCGATCGCGTGGCGGACCTCAAGCGGGAGGCCCGAGTCGCCGCGACCCTCGAGCACCCGAACATCGTGCAGGTGCTCGACGTCGGGCGCGAGGACGGCGAGTTCTTCGTGGCGATGGAGTACGTGCACGGTTGCGACGTACGGGCGCTGCTCGTCCAAGAGAAGCGAGGCCGAGCGTTCCCGCTGGACTGCGCGATTCAGGTCGTTGCCGAGGCGGCACGAGGGCTGGCCTACGCCCACGGGCGCCGAGCACCCGATGGTCGACCGCTTCACCTCGTGCATCGCGACATCTCGCCGTCCAACGTCATGGTGAGCTGGGATGGGGCCGTGAAGGTGGCCGACTTCGGCCTGGTCAAGGTCGACACGTCCAGCGTCGACACGCACAGCGGGGTGCTCAAGGGCAAGTTCGGGTACATGTCGCCCGAGCAGTCGCGGGGCGAGGCCGTTGACCAGCGCAGTGACATCCACGCGCTCGGCATCCTGCTGTACGAACTGAGCCTGGGCCGCAGAGCGTTCTCAGGGCTCAACGCGTTCGAGATCATGAACAAGGTCCTGCGCGGTGAGTTCGTGCCACCCAGGGAGGCGGACCCCGCGTACCCGAAGGCGCTCGAGGCGGTCGTCTTGAAGGCGATGGCGCTCGATCGGAGCGACCGCTACTCGACCGCGCACGACTTCGAAGCGGCGCTCAGAGAGGTGGCCGCGGTGGAGGACTTGCGGCCGAGCGCGGCCGGTCTGGCGGCGCTGATGCGGGAGCGACTGGGGGCCCCCGAGGACGCTCAGATCGTGTTCGCGGACGAGCCGAGTCGTGAGGCGCCCACCGTGGTTGGTGGGCACGTTGAGCTGCTCGAGCCGCGACCGACAGCGACCCCACGACGCGGCGTGCTGTTGGCGACGCTCGGGGTCGCCCTGGCGGCGGGGGTGGGAGGTTGGTGGCTTGGCGCGGGCTCGGCTGAAGAGCGCACAAGCATTGAGTCGAGCCGAAGCATCGTGCCGCAACCCTCGCGACCGGCGAAGGTCGAGGCACCGCCAGACGAGCCACCGGTGGAGGTGCAGGTCGAGGACCCAGGTCCCGAACCCGTCACGGCAGAGCCGTCCGAGCCTGAGCGCAAACCGACTCGGCGCCGCAAGGCGGCACGCAGGCGTGGGTCTGGCCGGAAGGGGTCGGGTTCGCGCAAGGTGGATGACGGTGGTAAGCGTGACATGGACGCGATGTTCCCGCCGGCGATGCAATGACACCGACCCTCGTGATGCTGTTCGTCCTGGGTCCCGCCGCCGGCTCCCTCGCTGAGGCCACCGAGGCCTTCGAGGAGGAGCGGTGGGCGGATGCCGCCGTGGCGTTCCGTCGCGTCTACGAAGCCGATCCGAAGCCGAAGTATCTCTACGCGCAGGCTCAGGCGCTGCGCTTCGACGGCAACTGCGAGGGCGCAATCGACGTCTACGAGGCGTTCATCGAGGCCTCGGAGTCGGCCGAGGCGGATGCCTACGGCGCGGAGGCGATCGAAGTGTGTCGGGCGGAGCTCGATGACGAGCCCGAGCCCGAGCCCGAGCCCGAAGCTGAACCCGAGCCGCCGCCGCCTACGATCGCGCAGCCCGAGCTTGCCCCGCCCCCAGACGAGGTGAAGCAGGCTCCTTCTGCGACCGTGTGGTACCGAGACCGACTTGCGCACGGCTTGTCGTGGTCGGGGGTCGCGCTCTCCGTGGCCGGGGGGGTCATGGTTGGACTGGCGCAGCAGCGGGCGCGGGTCGCCGAGCAGCAGTCGTCCGAGGTCGGATATCGGCAGGCGCTCGAAAATGCCTCGGTCCTCAACGTCACCGGGTTCACGGCCCTGGGCCTCGGCGCCACGCTGATCGCGGGGGGCGTGGTGCGTTTCATCGTCGTGTCGCGCACGGGCGATCGAAGGTCCGCGAGGGTCCCGGGTGTCCGGTTCTGAGATGCTCCGCTAAGCTGGACTCCATGGCGTGGCGTATGTTCGGCTGGGCGACGTTGGCCCTGGCGGTCGGCGGATGCTTCGAGCCCGGCGTCTACGCGTGTCGGGACCCCAACGCCTGCGACGACGGCGTGTGCGAGCCCAGCGGCTTCTGCAGCTATCCAGACGAGGACTGCAGCTCGCGGCGACGATACTCCTCGCTCGCCGGAGACGGGCTCGCGCGCGTCTGCGTCGAGCCGACCTCGCCTGGCACCACCAGCGGGCCCGAGCTCACCACTGGCGGTGCTTCGACAACGGTGTCGACCTCGGCCGAGCCGGTGTGCGGCGACGGCGTGGTCGAGGGCGACGAGGCGTGCGACGACGGCAACGACGCTCCTGCCGACGGCTGTAGCCCCGCATGCGTGGTCTCGGGGACCCCGATCTGGGAGACGGTGCTCGCTGGAGACGCCGGCCGAGACGATCGCGTCTGGGCGCTCGCGATCCTCGCCCCGGCGGATGTGATCGTTTCCGGGTTCGAGGGAACGGAGGCGGGCAGGCAGGCATTCTACGGGCGCCTCAGGGGCAGCGACGGACAGGTGCTGTGGTCCGACACCAACCCTGCGGGGAATGCCGCCGCCGAGTCCGTGATCATCAATCTCTCCAACGAGATCATCGTGGGTGGATCTGCGGACGGTGGCCCGTGGGTGCGCAAGGTGGATGGCGAGGGGGAGGTGGTCTGGGAGACGAGACCGGACATCGAGAGGCTCCTCGGCATTGCTCCCAACGTGGGAGGGGCGATGCTTGCGGGCAACATCTCGGTCGCCGATGGAAGCACCCAGGCCGTCCTGACCGGCATCGGCGCAGGCAACGGCGCGGAGGAGTGGAGGGAGATCTTTCCTGCGGCCAGCGCGTTCACGTCCATTGGGCGCCTGAGCTCGAACGAAGCGCTGCTGTTGGCCAACATCGGGCCCGACCGCGCGCTCGTGCAGGGCGGCGAGGGTGGGAGCGAGGTCCTCGCGGTCATCGATGCCCTTGCCAACGGCCGGGCGCAGGGGCTCGGCGTTCGGGACGAGTCCGCGGTCGTCGGGGGATACGTGGACACCGCAGACGGCTTCGACTGGTGGATCGGCGTCTACGACGGTGGGACCCAGCGCTGGACCGCGAGCGACACCTTCATCCAAGGTGTCGCGCTCGCGGATGAGTTCGAGGACGTCGCGTTCATGCCCGACGGCTCGGTCGTGGGGGTTGGGCTCATCACCAACGACGACAAAGACATCTGGGTGGCCGCGTTCGACGCCGAGGGAAGCATGAAGTGGTCTCGAGTCCTCCCCGAAGACAACCGAGGCGACGACACCGCGCGGGCCGTGACGGCGGCTCCGGACGGGTCGATCGTGGTGGCGGGGGAGATCACGGTCGACGACAGTGAGGACATCTGGGTCGCCAAGCTCGTTCCGTAGCCTGGCGCACGCACCTTTCTTGGGGACGAGTGGCGAGCTCGTCGGACTTCCTCTTTGGAGTGACGATGCGAATGCCGTGGTCGAGGCCCGTGGGGGCGATCGTGTGTTTGGCCCTGGGGGGGTGCTACTCCGGTGTCGAGGTCGATGCCGCCGATGTCCCTGTCGATACCGTGGCAGAGACCGACGGCGCGCCCGGGTCGGATGACTCGGGCGGTGTAGGTGGAACCGACGGCGACACCGACCCAGCCACCGTGTGCTCACCGGATGCGGGCAAGACTCGACTGCGTCGGCTGACGCGAGAGCAATACGCGAATGCGGTGACCGACCTGCTGGGGCTGGAGGGCGACTGGGGCGGAAACCTCGAGTACGACGAGAAGATCGGGCCCTTCTCCAGCAACTACACCTCGCCGGTGTCGGGCGTCTTGGTGGACCAGTACCTCGCGTCGGCCGAGGAGATCGGTGAAGCGGCAGTCGCCAATGTGGGAGCTGTCGTCTCCTGTGACCCGAGCACGTCCGGGTGTGTCGAAGAGACGGTGGTCCGGCTGGGTCGCCGCGCGTATCGGCGACCTCTCGAGCAGGACGAGCAAGACCGGCTGGTCGCGCTGGTGGAGGGCGCCGAAAGTGCCGACGCAGGGATCGGGCTGCTCGTGCGGGCGCTGCTGATCTCGCCGAACTTCCTGTACCACGTGGAGATCGACGAGGGCGCGATGGCCACCGTTCGAGGCCACGAGCTCGCGGCCCGGTTGTCCTTCTTCCTGTGGAACAGCCTCCCCGACGACGCGCTGCTCGACGTCGCCGATGACGGCAGCCTTACCGACCCCGAGGTCCGACGGGCGCAGGTGGAGCGCATGCTCGACGACCCACGGGCGCAACGCACTCTGCGGAGCTTTCACGTCCAGTGGCTGGGGCTCGACGGCCTGACGTCCCTCCAGAAAAATCCCGAGCGGGTGCCCGAGTTCGCGACGTTGCGAGACTCGATGCAGGATGAGCTGGCGCGCTTCGTCAACTGGGTGATCAACGAGTCCGACGGCAGGCTGGAGACCCTGCTCACCGCTCCGTATGCCTTCGCCGACGCGCCGCTCGCCGAACTCTATGGGGTCGAGCTTCCTGAGGGACACGACCCCTCCGATCCACTGCCGGTGGAAAACCGGGCTGGGTTGCTGACGCTGCCGGCCTTCTTGGCGACGCACGCCCACGATGCCGCATCGGCGCCGATCCGTCGTGGGGTGATGGTGCGCAGCAACCTGCTGTGCAACCCGCCTCCACCTCCGCCGCCCGACGCCGACGTCGAGCCTCCCGATCCCGACCCCAACGCGACGACGCGCGAGCTGTTCGAGGAGCACACCGCTGACCCCTCGTGTGCGGGGTGCCATGTGTACATCGATGGAATCGGCCTGGGGTTCGAAGGCTACGACGGCATCGGTGCCTACCGCACCGAGGAGAACGGCCTTCCCGTCGACGAGAGTGGAGAGCTGGTCGCCGCAGACGTCGAGGGTGCCTTCGACGGCGTGCCCGAGCTCGCCGACATGCTCGCGCGCAGCGAGACCGTTCAGCAGTGCGTCGTTCGGCAGTGGTTTCGTTACTCGCTGGGGCGCTTCGAGCTGGACGCGGACGCCTGCACTCTGGAGATGCTCGACGCCGCGTTCGAGGACGCCGACCACGACATCCGGAGCATTCTCGTCGCGATCGCCACCAGCGACGCGTTCACCTACAAGCGCTTCGAGTCAGGAGAAGAGTGATGCCCAAATCGCGACTCAACCCCATGTTCTCTCGCCGACGCATGCTCGGGGCGCTGGGTGCCTCGGCCGGTCTGAGCCCTTTCCTCCCCCTGCTCTCGCGCGAAGCTGAGGCGGGTGGGGGCATGCCCAAGCGATTGATCTTGTTCTTTCACCCCCACGGCACGATCCGCGAGAACTGGCTGCCGACCGGAGGGGTACAAGACTTCACGCTGCCCTCCATCCTGCAGCCGCTGCAGCCCCATCAGTCCGACATCGCCGTGATCGACGGCCTGCAGATCTACCCGCAAGGCCCCGTGGGAGGTCCGCACACGGTCGGACCGTGCTACCTATGGACCGGCTCGCGCATGGAAGACGGCGACGCCTTCGACCACGGATGCTGCACGCCGCACGGGTGGAACACGCACGCCTCGGTGGACCAGGTCGTCGCCCAGCAGATCGGGACCCAGACGGCCTTTCGCTCGCTGGAGTTCGGCATCGAAACGGGCGGCCGGCATCCCGGGTCGCGGATGAGCTACGAAGCGGCAGGGGGCTTGGTGCTCGACCCCGAGCGCAGCCCCTTGGCGATGTTCAATCGGCTCTTCGGCGACTGGACCACAGACCCAAGCGAAGCCGCCCGGCTCAAGGCCGACCGCCTCGCGGTGCTCGACGCCGTCGGGCCCGAGCTCGACGCGCTCATGAGCAGGGTGGGGCGCGAAGACGTCCCGAAGATCGAGGCGCACATGGGCGCGGTGGCGGACATCGAGCACCGTCTCTCGCTCCAGTACGAGTGCCAGAGTCCCGATGCCCCGCCGGATCTGAATGTCGGGTTGAACGAAAACGTCCCCGAAATCTCGCGGCTACAGATCGATCTGCTGGTCGAGGCGATGGCGTGCGGGCTCACCAACGTGGGCTCGCTGATGTATCGCCGCGGCGAGAACGACGGTCGATCCTATCCATGGCTGGGGGTCGATGTCGGTCACCATGAGATCAGCCACGCAGGGAATTCCAACGTGGAGGCCCGGCAGAGCCTCACCGATATCTACAC
>CAYGTG010000185.1:0-10647 GCA_964352485.1 uncultured Nannocystaceae bacterium
GTACGGGAAAGCCGTCGAGTTGGTCGACCTCGCCCGCCGCTCGGGCGCCGAGATCGTCGGCATCATGCGGGACAAGGACTACAAGATGCCCGAGACGCTCCGCCGCTGAGGCGCTGCAGGGTGGTGCTGTCGTCCCCCCACGAGGGACCGATGGGACCTCGTGAACGAGCCGGCCAGAGCGCCGGCTTTTTCGCGTCCGCGGAGCGACGCCCAAACCCTTTTGCAGGCTTCGCGTGACTTCGCCTATCCTCGGCCTCATGGGTTGGGGTGGTTCGGTTGGGCTTGGATTGTTGGTGGTGCTCGTCGGTTGCGGCGGTGAAGACGGCGCCGGGACGGGATCGGGGACCGATGACAGCACTGCGTCGCCGCCGACCTCCACGACGGGCACACCGGCGACAACATCCGGTGAGGCCTCCTCGGGGGGTGCCGAGTCGGAAACCTCTGCCGCGGAGTCTTCGAGCGGGGAGCCCGCAGGCTCTTCGAGCGGCGGTGCGGCCGAGAGCAGTACGGGTGGGGGAGAGGACGCCGGGCCGTTCGAGGCTTGCTACGAAGGGGTGTTCGTCAACGGCTTTCCCGGCATCAACTACGACGGTCTCGATATGCCCATCGCAGAGCACTGCTTGGGGACCAACATCCAGGACATCATCGAAGTCGATCGGGTGGTCTTCTTGGGGGACTCGGTCACGGTCGGCACGCCGCCGACGGGCACCGGCGACTACTACCGCAACATCCTTGCCGACGCGCTCGCCGATCGCTTCGCGCTGAGCTTTGGGAGCAACAAGCCTTTGTGGCAGTCCGCCAATGTCTTCGAGGGGACCGCCGGCGTCATCGAATCGGGCGACTTCGCCTCGTGTGCCGAGTGGGGCGCGCGGACCGACGACCTGATCGCCGGCAATCAAATCGAGGACTGCTATCCCGAGGACACCCGGGACCTGCAGACGCTCACGATCATCACGATGGGCGGCAACGACCTGTCCCGCATCGCTCAGAACTCGGGCCAGGGTTCCAAACCAGAAGCAGCCTGGGACCTGGCCCAGTCCGCCGTCGACCACATGCGCGAGAGCACGGAGTGGCTCAAGGACGAGGCCAACTTCCCCAACGGACACCACGTGGTGTTCGCCAACGTGTACGAGTTCACCGACGGCACCGGACTCGTCGAGTCCTGCGAGTTCTCGGGGCTTGCAGGCTTTGAACCCATCGACTCGCTGGGAGACGCGCTCCTGGTGATCGGATGGATCGAAGACCAATATGCTCGCATCGCGCAGGACACCGGATCGGACTTCATCTTCATGTTCGAGGAGTTCATGGGGCGCGGCTTCCTCTACGACGACCCGACCGCGCCGGGCTATCGAGGTCCGGGCGGCCAAAACTGGTTCGACCTCACCTGCATTCACCCCACGCCGACCGGGCACGGCGCGATCGCGGACATGTTCTTGGCCACCGTGGCGGAGTAGACCCTTGTTCTGAGCACGCTCGGCGCTCTTGGGCGTCTTGCCGAGCGCACCGTGCCGCTCAGTTGTGGAACATCGTGTAGACCCGGCGGACCATCACCGTGGCAACGCCTGCAAACAAGCCCAACGCGATCAGCAGGGCCAGGGGACCGGGGAGTCCCAGCAGCTGCAGCAGGGACTTGATCGGCACCGGGAGCGACTGAAGCATGTAGAACGGCAGCGAGAGCTGGCCGATCGTCGACACCACGTTGAGCAGCGTCCGGCCCCGGGGCGAGAGGTCGCTGTAGCGTCGCGTCAGGGCCATCAGACCGCTGATCGTCAGCATCACCAGCCCGGCGAAGAAGCACCACTTCGTCAGGCAGTTCTTCGAGGGCCAGTAGGTCAGCTCGACGATCTCCCCGGTCGCGACGCCGAACGCGACGGCCGATCCGATCACCGCCAGGGCGCCGTATCCCATGGCCCTCGGCGCGTCGTCCCGCATCCCCTCGTGTTTGATCCACGTGCCCAGAGCGAGCCCCACGAACACGAGGCTCATCATGTCGAAGTAGGCGAACTTCGCCTCGAGCAGCAGCCGGAGCAGCTGCAGAAAGCCGCGGACCTTGACGTCGGCGAGCGCCACGTCGAGGACCATCTGCAGCGAGTAGCTGGCGGCGGCCATGCCCAACAGCAGGCGAATCCGCTCCTTGGGTGTGTTCGACAGCTTGGTGATCAGGGCGAACCACGCCGGGATCGATGCGACCGCGAGCGCGTAGAAGGTCAGCGGGGTGAAGAACGAGACGAAGAAGACGTGGTCGTCGAAGGGAACGTTGCGCACGAACACCTGGGCAGCAGCGCCGAGCAGCCCCAGCAGCAGCGCCCCCGAGCCGACCAGGATCACCCCCGTACGCAACGACCGCTTCACCCGCTTTGGGTTGCGTTCGTAGATGGGAAGCTGAAGGTAGCCAAAGCCGACCCCAAACGTCACCGCGAAACCTGGCGTCCCGAACAGGAAGAACGGGCTCATGACTTTCTTGATGATCGACATCGACTCGGGGAGTCGGTCGAAGAGTCCGACCGACCAGTGCCCGAAGATGACCGCGAGGATCAAGATGCCGCGTACGGCGTTGACCATGATGTTGTTGGCGTAGCCAACGTTGATGCCACCGATGGTCTGCCTGGGAACGTCGGACGCTGCGAGTGCAGGCGCTTGGGCCCCTTGGGCCTCCTGGGCCTCTTCGGCCTGCGGAGTCTTCCCATTCGCAGCAGCCTCGGCGAGGTCGGCAATGGTGGCGCCCTGAAAAATCGACCGACAGATCGCGGGGTCAATCCCCGCGCGGCCCATCCGCATGATGACGTTCAGCGCGGTGAGGGAGTCGCCTCCCAAGTCGTAGAAGCTCTCGTCGGTGGCGATGTCATCGGTGCCGAGGGCTTCTTTCCAGATCTCCGCAAGCTCGGCTTCGTGCGTGCGACGTGCCTCGGCCGCTGAGGGCGCTGCGGCTTCGGTCGCGGCCTGGGGGACCGCGGCCTTGACCAGGTCGCGAATCGTGGCGCCTTGGAAGATGGAGCGACAGATGGTGGGCTCAATGCCGGCCCGGCCCATGCGCATGATGACGCCCAGGGCGGTGAGCGAGTCCCCGCCCAGCTCGTAGAAGCTCTCTTCGGTGCCGATGTCGTCCGTGCCCAGGGCTTCGCGCCAGATCGCCTGCAGCTCGGCCTCCTTGGCAGCTCGCGGGTCCGCAGGTTCTGGTTCCGGATCGGGCGCGGGCATCGACGCCTTGACCAAGTCGGCGATCGTGGCGCCCTGGAAGATGGAGCGGCAGATGGCGGGCTCGATGCCGGCCCTGCCCATGCGCATGATGACGCCCAGGGCGGTGAGGGAGTCGCCGCCGAGGTCGTAGAAGCTCTCTTCGAGCCCGACGTCGTCGGTGCCCAGCGCCTCCTGCCAGATCCCGCGGAGCTCGGCTTCGCGGGCGGCTTGCGCTCCTTGGGTGGGTGCACGGGAGGGTGCCGCTGCGGCGGGCTCCGGGTGCGCGGGCTCAGGGTGCGCGGCGACCCACTGCTCGGTGAGCTTGCGACGTTGGACCTTGCCCGAGGTCGTACGCGGCAACGCGTCGACGACCTGGGTCGCGATCGCACCCCGCGCGTTGACGCCGTGAGCGGTCGCGGCCTCGGCAACCGCGGCCTCGATCGAGGCGCGAAGGCTCGCATCGGCCTCGGTGATCGAGACCAAGATGCCGTCGCCGCGGACAGCGTCAGGCTTGCGCGCGATGGCGAAGACACCGAGGCTTGGCTGGAGTTCTCGCACCCGAGTCTCGAGCAGCTCGGGCGCCAGCTTGAGGCCGCCGCAGTTGATGACATCGTCGGCACGACCGCCGAAGTAGAGGTAGCCGTCTCGAAGGCTTCCCAGGTCTTGGGTCTCGTACCAACCCTCGTCGTCGACCGCCGGCCGGGCTTTGCCCTCGATCCACAGCTGCGAGGCAACGTGGGGCCCGCGAATCCTGATGCGCCCGTCGTCGGTCAGTCCGATCTCGACATCCCCATACGCCCGGCCCACGGACTCGAGGTGCTCGCCTTCGGTGTCGTGGATTTCGAGGAAGGTGGAGCGACTGGCCTCGGTCAGGCCGTAGTGCTGCACGATCTTCGCGTTTGGGAACAGGCTGCGAACCGCGAGCTTCTCCTCGCGACTCATGTACTGGCTGCCGATCTCGATCCAACGCACGCCCTGACCGATGCCTTCGAACATGCTTCGGGCGTCGAGCAAGATGCGCCACAGGCTGGGGACGGCGGAGATGGCGTTGATCTCGCCCTGGCCAAGCATCTCCGCGACCTGCAGGGGGTCGAAGCCGTGCTCGGGGAGGAAGACTTGACCTCCAGCCGCCGCAACCGCGCGACAGCGACCAAAGCCGAACGAATGGTAGACGGGGATGCCGACGTACTCGCGAATGCTGGAGTCGAGCTGCATCACGTCGTTGAGACGCGTGACGACGTCGGCGAGCGCAGCGTGGGGGAGCTCGACGCCCTTGGGCTGGCCCTCGGTTCCCGAGGTGAACAGGAATTGCGCCGTCTGCGGGGTGGACCGGGGCGTGTAGGAAAACGAGGCCCAGCCGAACTCTGCTTTGGGTTCCCGGACCTCCGTCGCGCCGGCCAGGGACACGCGCTCGGTGTCATCGGCGTTGCGCAGGGGGACGACCACCCGGCCCTCGTCCAGAAGCGCGAGCACCTGGCGGACGAAGTCGATGGAATGTGTGGCCACGAGGCCGACGGGGGGCTGCGAAGTGGTGGCCATCGCGATCGACGAGGCGGACCATACGTCAGCCGCGCGCGAGCGAGCAACCGCGCCCCGGTGTCATCGCCGGAACCGTGCGACGCTCGAGCGCAAGAGCTGCCGGCGTGATGGAGCGCCTCGGCACCGGCCTCCGGGCGCGTTGGCGCGTCTGCGTAGGGTCGGTAAAGTGCGTGCGATGTCCCGCTACCTCGACCACGTGGAACTCCTCACCGGCCAGACCTCTCAGGATGTTCTCGACGCGATGCGGTCGCAAAAAGCTCGCCTCGAGCAGGGATTGCGGGAGCGTGGCGCGGTGCTGTTGCGGGGGTATCGGGCGGACGATCCGAACACCGCGGCCGAGGCTTTGAAGGTGCTCGGTGGAGCGCTGCTCGACGACGCGTTTTGGTCGACGCCGCGCTCGGGGGTGACCGGCAAGACATTCACGGCGACCGAGTACCCTAAGGCCCGCACGATCGCGCTGCACAGCGAGATGGCCTACATGTCCCGGTGGCCTCGTTTCCTCGCGTTCCACTCGATCGACGTGGCCGAACAAGGGGGCGAGACAAGCATCGCCAACCTCGACCAGGTCAGCGCTGCGCTCGGGCCGATTCTCGAGGAATTCGCGACCAAGGGGGTGACCTACCGTCGGACCTATCGCGCCGGCATCGACATCCCCTGGCAGAAGGCGTTTCAGACCGAAGACCCCAAGGAGGTGGAGGCGGTTGCGGCGAAGAACGGGATGCGGGCGACGTGGCTTCCAGAGAGCGTCTTGCAGACGGCACATGACGCCCAAGGAGCGGTCAAAGCCGAAGACGGCCGCTGGCTATGGTTCAACCAAGCGCACGTGTTCCACGCAAGCAACGTGCCCGAGCAGCACCGCAAGATGCTCTCGGACATGTTCGGTGCCGAACAGCTGCCGCGCGATGCCACCTACGGCGACGGGTCGGTGATCCCCGACGAGGTGGTGAAGGCCGTCCATGATGTGCTGACCGAGCACACGCTCCCGGTGCAGTGGCAGCCTGGCGACGTCCTGGTCATCGACAACATGCGCTACATGCATGGTCGTCTGCCGTTCGAGGGGAGTCGCAAGCTGCATGTCGCGATGAGCACCGGGCACAGCCAGCCGCTTCGCACACCCGTGTTCGCTTGAGCCGACCCCGCCGGAGGGAATCACGCAGCGCAGCGCAGTGGCTGCGGGCAGAACTCCGCTGCGACCGAACCAAGCCAAGCCTGCATGGGATCGAGCTCGGGCTCACCAACTGCAGCGGTCGACAGATCGTCCAAGGTGTCGGCAAGCAGCTCACGGGCCCGACGGACGCGGCTGCGAACCGTGTTTTCTGGGACCGCGAGCCATCGACCGATCGCCGCGGCGGGCTGCTGCTCGAAGTAGTACAGCGCGAGGATTTGCTGCAGCGGTCGCGGCAGCGCGGTAAGGCCCGCGGCGAGCCGTTCCAGGGTCTGACGGTGGCAGCACAGCTCGGCAGGGTCGGTCGAAGGGGGGTCGAGGAGGTCTTGGGCCAACGCTTGGATTCTTCGGTCCCGGTCTTGCGAGCGGTAGGCGACCCGCGCGTGGTTGTTGGCGATGGCGAACAGCCAGGTGCGAAAACTGCTGCGTCGCTGATAGCGGTGGATGGTGCTTGAGACCGCCGTCCAGACGTCCTGGACCGCGTCCTCCATGTCGACACCGATTCGCCGGCTGAGGAAGCGACGCACGGCGGCATGGTGCCTCGAGACGAGGGCGGAGCCAGCCGAGGGGTCGCCGGCCTGCCACGCACGGGAGAGGTCCTCGTCGGATGCGGTCGCATACGGGCCCAGCACGACCGCAGGATCTGCATCGGGCGTGCCATGCGAAACCGCCGCAAAACACTCCGAAAGTGGCCGCTCGACATGCCTTTTGGCACGAGTGCCGGAGCTGGCGCACCCGGCTACGGCCGTTCGGAGGCCCTGAGGCGGACCGGCCGGCCATTTTGGGCAGTGTCCGGAATCCTGGACAGCTGATCTGCGTATCTGGACGCGATTCCGGACACTCAGTCGGCACCGCGACGGAGCTCGCAGCGCCGGATCATCGCGTTGAGGTGGGAGCGACTGACGCGAAGGGTCCGCGCGGTGAGCGCCACGTTCCAGTCGTGCTTGGTGAGCACCTTCTCCAAGTAGGAGCGCTCCCATCGCTGGCGAGACTCGTGAAAGCTAGGCGTGTCGGTGGCGGAGTCGGAGGGGAACAGGTGGCGCGGCTCGATCTCCACGGCGCGTTCCAGCTGAGCGTTGACGACCGCTTCCTCGCACGCGCTTGCGAGCTCGCGGACGTTGCCGGGCCAGTCGGAGAATTCGGCTGCGACCAGGGCGGCCGGCGAGGGCCGCAAGACCGACAGGCCGTTCCGTTCGCAGCTTTGGGTGCAGAAGTACTCGACCAGCAGGGGGATGTCCTCCCGGCGCTCGAGCAGGGGTGGAACGCGGAGCTGGACCCCGCGGATCCGGTAGTAGAGATCCTTGCGGAACGCGTTGGTCTCGAGCTCGTGCTCCAGCTCGCGATTGGTCGCGGTGATGATGCGTACATTCGCCCGGAGGGGTCGGCTTCCGCCCAGCGGGTAGTACTCCCGATTCTGCACCAGCTGCAGGACTTTTGCCTGAACCGAAAGCGGCAGCTCTCCCACCTCGTCGAGAAACAAGGTGCCATCTTCGGCCGCCGCCACCTTGCCACTGACGGGCTCGACCGCGGTGGAGTGTGCACCTCGCTCGGCGCCGAACAGTTCGTTTTCGACGAGGCCTTCGGGCAGCGCTGCGCAGTTGAGGGCGACGAAGGGAGCGTCGGCACGGTTGCTGTTTTCGTGCAGCAGGCGGGCAAACAGCGACTTGCCCGTCCCCGAGGGGCCGGTGAGGAGCACGTTGGCATCCATCGAGGCCAACAGCTCCAGACGCTCGAGGACGGCCGCGAGCGCCGCGGAACGGCCGATGAGGGCACCGAGCTTCATGCGCTCGCGGACCGCGGCCGTGCAGTCCTGCTCGAGACGTCGGCGCTGCAGCTCGAGGAGCCTGGAGGTGAGGGTGCCGAGGTATTCCGCGACTGTGCGCACGACCGTGACGTCGTCGTCTGAGAAGGACCCGCCTCCTCGGTGGTTTTGCAGGTAGACCACGCCCGCGGAATTGGGCGTGGTCAGGGGAACGCACAGGACGGCCTCGATCCGCTCCAGCTGGACGCTGTCGTGAACGGAGAACCGATCGTCGAGCATCGCAGATGCCACGTGGACGACCTCCCCGGTCTCGACCGCCTCTGCGACGACGCCGTGCGAGATGCGTTGCTCGATGGTGGCGACTTCCTCGTCTGCGAGGCCCGCGGCGGCCGTCCAGCCTCGGGGCGCATCGGCCCTGGTGTCCCGCAGTTTGATTTAGGACGCGGGGGCAACCGAGATCTACACCAGCAGCGTCAGGGCCTCGTCGATCAGGGGCCGCGGATCCTCGACCCGGACCAAGGAGAGGCACTTTTGGTACAGGTTCCGTTCGAGTTCGTGTCGCGATCCTGCGGTTTCCGGGGGCAACGATTCTCAGCCTATCAAATCGAAAGGTTCAGCCAGTGACCCGCGTTGTTCTCGGATGGAGTTCCGGGGCCGGTGGTGTCGCGCTGGGTAGTGCGGTTCGAAGGCAAACCCGTCACCAAAAAGGTGGCTCGAGGTGTGCCCCAAGCGCGTTCCCAACATGTGCAGGCAGCCCCTGGCTGACTCGGCAGGCGTATCGGTCTTGGGCTGCCGCCGCCCTCGGGGTCCGCGCCCGGCGGCGCTTCGGCCACCCGTATCGCTTCGATGTGCCCGGGGCGGGACTCGAACCCGCACTCCAAAGGAAGGGGATTTTAAGTCCCCCGTGTCTACCGGTTTCACCACCCGGGCATGGGCCGGAGGGTAACAACTGCCGGCCCGAGCGACACGGTTGTTGCAGAAACCACATCTTGGCCGCGGCGATTGATCCCCGCGGCGTTGGACGTCAGACTGCGCGCATGAAGGGGCAGCCCACGGTGGCAATCCTCGGCGGCGGTCAGCTGGCGCGAATGATGTGCGCCGCCGCGACCCGGCTGGGCCTGCAGACTCGGGTGTATCAGGCCGCGCATAGCGGACCCTGTGACTTCGTGCGCGACGTGGTGACCGGAGCTTGGGACGATGCGGAGGCGTTGCGCGCCTTCCTGGCGCCGGCCGATGTGGTGACGCTGGACTACGAAGCCGTAGACCTCACGACGGTCCGCGCCGTCCTCCCGGCCGGGATCGAGATTCGGCCCGGCCCGCAGACGATGCAGTGGGTGTCCGACAAGGTTCTGCAGCGCCAGCGCGCAGAGGAAGCCGGTCTTCCGGTGGGTTCGGCCGTGGCGTGCCGCTCCCTGGACGAGCTCCGCGCCGCGGGCGAGCGCTTGGGCTACCCCCTGATGCTCAAGCGCCCCAGAAACAGCTACGACGGCTACGGGAATCAGGCGGCCAAGTCCGAGGAGGACCTCGCCAAGGCGCACGCGACGCTGGGAGGGGAGGAGGTCCTGGCCGAGGGCTGGGTCCCGTTCGAGCTCGAACTGGCGACGATGGTGGCGCGACGCCCCGGTGGCGAATCCGCCGTGTATCCGGTGGTCGCAACCTTTCAAAAAGACCACAAGTGCGAGGCGGTGGAGATCCCCGCCGCGGTGTCCGAAGAGGTCGCAGCCCGGGCGCGTGCCCTGGCTGTCCGTGCTGCCGAGGTCTATGGGTGTGTCGGCGTCGTGGGGGTGGAGATGTTTCTGCTGCCCGATGGCGAGGTCTGGCTCAACGAGATCGCGCCTCGCCCCCACAACACCGGGCACTACACGCTCGATGCTTGCGCGACGTCGCAGTTCGAGAATCACCTTCGTGCGATTCTCGATATGCCCTTGGGGGACACGTCGTTGCTGGCGCCAGCGGCCGCGATGGTCAATGTCCTGGGGACGCGCACCGGGCCCGCCGAAAACCTCGGCCTGGACCGCGCGCTCGCCGTCCACGGGGCTTCGGTACACCTGTACGGAAAACGTGACGTTCGGCCGGGACGCAAGATGGGACACGTGACGGCGCTGGGTCCCGACGTGGCCACGGCCCGGGCGCGCGCGACGAAGGCCGCAGAAGAGCTTCAACCATGACTGACGCAATCTCATCCGGTCCGCTCGTGGCGATATGCATGGGCAGCACCTCGGACCTGCCCACGATGAAGGCCGCGGGGGAAGTCCTGCGCACCTTCGCGGTCCCGTACGAGACCCGCATTCTGTCGGCACACCGAACACCCACCGCGATGGTGGACTTCGGGGAGGCGGCGGTGGAGCGAGGCTTCGAGGTGATCATTGCGGGCGCGGGCGGAGCGGCGCACCTGCCGGGGATGCTCGCCAGCCTCACCACGCTTCCGGTGGTGGGCGTTCCGGTCCTCAACGGCGCGTTGGCCGGGATGGACGCGTTGCTTTCGATCGTGCAGATGCCCCGCGGTGTGCCGGTCGCGACGGTCGCGATCGGAAACGCGACCAATGCCGGATATCTCGCGATTCGGATGCTTGCCACCACACGCCCGGCTTTGCGCCAGGCTTTGGAGGCGCACGCCGAGGCCCGGGCCCAAAAGGTCCGCGACGACGACCGCGCGAGCCGAGGCTAGGGACGAGCCCGTGCCTGTGACCCTTGGCGCACGGGACTGGGACCGATAGGCTCGTGGGTATGAATTGGTTTAGCTTTAAAGTCCTGGGCGCATGTGCGCTCTTTGTGGGCGCGTGCTCCGACGACGGCGTTCCACTCGGGGCCGGAGACACCGACGCCGCGGGGACGGGGACGGCCTCGGCGGGAGAATCCGCCGACACCGGGCCCGGGACAGCGGTGACGACCGCAGAGCCGACCGACTCCGGGCCGGACTCGGACCCGACGGCGACCACCAGCCCCACCGATACCGAGGGGGGAACGGGCTCGGCGACCACCGGCCCCAGTAGCTCTTCGGGCG
>CAYGTG010000186.1:0-3919 GCA_964352485.1 uncultured Nannocystaceae bacterium
CCTCCGAGAGCGCGCACTCCTGCGTATCGTAGAACTCGAACACGACATCGATCCCCGTCCACGCATGGTCGAGCCGCACGACCCAGGGCGTCTCGACGGTCCCGGCGCCGCCAGCTTCCAAGCTCGGCAACCGTCCATCGACCACCGAGCCCGCAAGGTCATCGTGCAATGCAGGCTGCCATCGCTGCGCCAAATCTCGGGCAGCCGGAGCAGCGGACGGGACTCGATGGCCTCCGCCGCATCATCGGCCACCAGTTCCTGTGCTTCGAAGTCGAACAACGTCGTGCTCCGTAGGTCGAGTTGCAGCACTGCTCCCGGCTCGGAGTTGGTGATGACCAGCGACGCCTCTCCGTCGAGATCCGTCGTCCCTTCCATGGAGGCCGGGCTGCCATCCGCACCGATCAGGCAAACCTGCGCCCCTTCCACCGCAACGGGCTCACCCGTCCTGGGGTCCGTCAGCTCGACCCGAACCTCGCACGTCGGCGCCTCCACCTCGGGGGCATGGGTCTCGTCGACCTCGAAGTGACCCAGGCGCAGCACGGCAGGCGAACGCTACCGCGCCTTCGGATCGCAGGCCACCGGCCAGGCGGACGACGGACGTGGGCGGACGGCCGAAGCGTCCGAACTCAGCGAGAGACTTCGAGCTGATACACCGCGCAGCTGCTGCCCGGCGTCGTTCGATACACGCGGATGTAGGCGACATCGGGCCACTGGACCAGCGCGTCCATCGGCTCGGTGCAGCACCCGGGATCGTCGTCGACGAAGCTGAAGTCGGTCAGCGCCTGGGCCAGCCCGTCGGGAGCCCCCGCGTTGCCGCATGGCATGCCTGAGGCGCCACACTGGTCGGTCAACACGTCGAAGACGAACTGCTCCTCGGTGTTCACGGCGAACCCGATCGTTGGGGTCCCCTCGCCAGGCCTCCCCGCGATGGGGAAGCTAACCTGGTACCAGTCGTAGTTGTTCTCGACCGGGACGTTTCCGACCACGCCCGTCTTCGAGCTGCCGACCTCGATCACCCCGAGGTCGAAGGGAAGGTTGCAGTTGCTCCCGACCCCATCGTCGGTGCACTCGCAACCGGCCGCGGGGTCGTCGTCGCAGTTCCAATCGACCGCGTCGCACTGTTCCATGGCGCCAGGGTTGACCTCGACGTTGTCGTCGTCGCAGTCGTCCCCGGGCACGCAGCCATCGCCGTAGCCGTCGCCATCGTTGTCAATGCAGTCGCCGCCTCCGAAACCGCCAGTGCCAGTGCTGGAGGCGGCTCCACTCGTGACGACCCCCGAGTTGCTGTCGCTCTTGCCCCCAGAGGTCATCACGGCGCCGGAGGTCGCGGAACCGACCGACATCGACGCGGAGCCGTTCACACAGCTTTGGCCGAACGTCTCGCAGTTTCCACTGTCGACGTCCGCACCCCCTGCGCACGCAGCCATCGGTAGCGCACACGCCACCACGCACCGCAGGGAGTCCCTCCAAGCCCGCATCCAAACCAACGATAACGCACCCGGTCGCGCGGACCCAAGCCCACAGCGAAGATGTGCCCTACACCAACACACCCAGCGCATGCCGGCGCCAGGCCGCGGCGCTGTGACGACTCTCCGAGAACGCGCCGCGCTCCACGCGAGTCAGCCCGAAAGGCTCGACCTCGCGCACCAGACCGACCCGGCGCTCCATCGGCCAGCTCTGCATGGACTCGAGTTCTTCGGATGTGATCCCGAACAGTTGCAGAAACAGAATCGAGCCAAATTGGGTGTCGACCTTGCCGAAGGTCGGGTCGGGCACGGTGATCACGGCCTGCAGCTTGGAAGGCGTCTGACCGCCTGAGTCTCCCGGGAGCGGGCCTCCCAGATCGATCATGTGCCCGGTGTCGAACCCGCCGTGGCCTGACAGCGCATAGTGCCCGATGCCTTGCAGCATCCGGATCGGCCACGTTGGCGGTTGGGTCTCCCCAGCGCTGCGTGGAAGTCGAAACGTGACCTCAAAGCCGAACCCGGAGACCTTCGGGTCGTCGGAGGACTTCTCGAACAGCTCCGTGAGCCCGTAGGTGACGTAGTGCCAGTGCTCCGGGTTCGTGGCTTCCCAGACGCAGATCGCCGGGAGCGGATTGTGGCTGTCGAGATCGTAGCCGGTCTGGCTTGCGAACTGGTGAGGGGTCTGTCCCGGGTAGATCGTGAGCCCGACGCGGTCGAGCGCGGCCCACCCGGGGGCCTCGACGGGGTACTGCTCGCTCATGCTTGCGCCCGCTCGAACTCTCGCATGAACTCGACGAGGGCATCGACCCCGTCTTCGGGGAATGCGTTGTAGATCGAGGCTCGGCATCCACCCACGGAGCGGTGTCCCTTGAGGCCACTGAAGCCAGCCTCCTGCGCTGCGGCGAGGAACCTCTTGGTACTCGCCTCGCTGTCGGCGCCTCCGAGGGTCCAAGTCACGTTCATCTGCGAGCGGCTTCCCTCTTTGGCATGGGCGACGAACAAGGTGCTCTGGTCCAGGGTCGCGTAGAGTTTTCCGGCTTTGGCTGCGTTGACGTTGCCCGCAGCTTCGACGCCGCCGCGACGCTTGACCCACCGAAGCACGTTGCGCAGCACGAGAATCCCGAACGTGTTGGGCGTGTTGTAGAGGCTGTTCTTCTCGGCGTGGGTCCGGTAGCGGAGAATCGTGGGCACGTATCCGGGCGCCTCCCGAGCCAGCAGGTCTTTGCGCGCAAACACGAGGGTGACGCCCGAGGGCCCGAGGTTTTTCTGAGCGCCGGCGTAGCCCAGCGCCACCTTGTCCAGCGCCATGGGGCGGCTTCCGATGTTGCTGCTGAGGTCGACGATGAGCGGAACGTCCCCGCTGTCGGGCAGCTCCGCGAACTCGGTGCCGTAGATCGTGTTGTTGGACGTGACGTGCAGGTAGCTCGAGCCCGCAAAGTCAGCCCAGGTGTCCCGGGTGGGGATATGGTCGTAGGCCGTGTCCTTGCTCGAAGCCACCACGAGCGTCTCGCCCAGCGCTTTGCTCTCCTTGATCGCCTTGTCCGACCAAGCGCCCGTGTCCACGTAGGCGGCGGCCTTGCCCTGAACGCGAAGGTTCATCGGAAGCATCGCGAACTGTAGGCTCGCGCCCCCCTGCAGCAACAGGACCTCGTAGTCGTCGGGCACGCCGAGCACCTCGTGCACGAGCGCGATGGCCTCGTTGTGGATCGCGTCGAACGTCTTGCTCCGGTGGGAGATCTCGAGAATCGAGAGCTGAGACTCGAGCGAGTCGTCACCGGGGACGTTGAGCTGCCGGACGGCGGCCGCGGTCTCTTCGAACACCGACGTTGGCAGAATTGCGGGGCCAGCGGAGAAGTTGTAGGGGCGGGCGACGGACATCGGCCGGACTGTATCGCGGCACGTTCAAGCTTTCGAGACGAGTTCGTCGAACAGCTCCGCGAAGCGCGGGATGAGCCTGGATGCCGAGTACGGCATCGTGAGGTCACGACGGTCCGCTCGCAGCGGGGCGCCGGAGGCCAGCAACTCGCGCAGGGCCGGAACGAAGTGAGCATCGTCGGCGTACCGAAACGACTCCGGCCACAGCTCCCGGTACGCGAGGCGATCGGGAACCAGGGGCCGGGCGCCGTGATGAACGGCCTCCATCACCGAGACACCGAAGAACTCGTGGTGCGCGGTCGACAACACAACGTCGGCGCGGTCGAGCAAGCTCCGGTAGGTCAACCCGTCCGCCGAGCCCCACTGGACCACGCGCGCCCGCAGGGCAGACTCGGCCTCCTCGAAGATCGCCGGCACTCGTGAAAACCGCTGGCCGCAGACCGCCACCCGAAACGGCACCCCCTGCGAGGCGAGCTCGACGAGGCCGTGCAGACAGGTCTGCGGGTTTTTGTCGTGTTCCCAGCGGTGGTTCCACAGCAGCAGGGGGCCATCGGGATGGTCCTGGGCATCCGCGACGG
>CAYGTG010000186.1:3929-9725 GCA_964352485.1 uncultured Nannocystaceae bacterium
ATCCGCGAGGGGGTCGGTCGTCAGGGGGAGCGGCACGCCGAGCTCGCGCGATCCGTCGCGGATGCGCTCGACCCAGCCGTGGGGCACCGCGTCGGGCATACGCCGCAGCAGCGCATCGCCAGCGTCGAGGAACGAGTCGCGATTGAACGCCGAGTTGAACACGCAGCGGTCGGCGGCAAGTGCCGAGACGAGCTGCGTGAATCCGAAATGGTGGTCACGAGGCTGCACAGGTCCCAGCGTCGGAAAGGCGAGCTGGTTCTCGTGGAAATACAGGACGCGAGGCACACCCCCAAGCGCAGGCGCGAGCCCGACCAGCTCGGCCAGCGGCACATACGACGACGCAACCACCAGGTCGTAGGGCTGCGAGAGGGCCCGCGCGTGGGCCAGCGCGAAGTAGGCCGCGCTCCCGCGCATTCGCCACTTCCAATGCCGGCCCGGAAGCGTCAGCCTCGTCCACTGTGCGTCAATGGCGCCGGTCAGACTCCGCGAGAACGCCGCATGGGATCCACTCTCGAACGGCTCGACGTACAGAATTCGCATGGGTAACCGGGATGCGCGCTGAGGGATACTCGAAGTACGGCGCACAACGCCACCTCGGCGCGTCGTAACACCATCTGCGTGGCACCCGTCTGCTCTGTGCCGCACCCTTGCCCAAGGACGACGACCATGACCGACCGCCCCGCACCGTCCCTCGCCGACTCGATCGCCCGCCGCGACTTCATCCGCAAAGCCGCCTCCGGCACCGTGATCGCCGCCATGGGTGGCGGCCTCTACACGCTCAGCGATCACCTCACCAGCGAAGCCAAAGCGCAGTCCAGAGCCGACGGCCGCGCTCGGGTGCCGCCGGGTCAGCGGGTCATCTCAGCCCTCAAGCCCATGGGCGGCCAGGCCGGCGATCCTGCGCGAAGCAGCGTCAAGATCAAGGTCCATGGTGAGGTCGACAAACCATTCGAGGTCGACTTCCGAGAGCTGCTGGGCATGAACGCGGTCGAGACCCAAGCCGACGTGCACTGCGTGACGGGGTGGACGATGCTCGACGCGCGATGGAAAGGGGTGCGGGTCAAGGACCTGGCCGAAAAAGCGGGACTCAAGGACTCGGCGCGGCACATCATCTTCGAATCTGCCCACGGGTACACCGCGAACGTCCGGCTCGACGAGGGTCTTGCCGACAACGTGATGCTCGTGTGGGAGCACGACGGACGACCCCTGCGGCGACCCCACGGCGCGCCCGTCCGAGCGCTCGTTCCCGACCTGTACTTTTGGAAGAGCTCCAAGTGGCTGACCGGGATCCGCTTCACGCGACGGGACCAGCCGGGCTACTGGGAGACCCGCGGCTACAACAACCACGCCGACCCCTGGAAAGAGGAGCGGTATGCCTGAGGCCGATGTTCCGTCGGCGCCGGGCAAGACCCAACGAAAGAAGAAGTTCAGGTGGCGCCCTTGGCTGCGAGCGCTGCACCGTGATTTCGGCTACCTCGCCGTCGGGCTCACCTTCGTCTACGCGCTGAGCGGAATCGCGGTGAACCACATCGCGGACTGGGATCCCAACTTCACCAACTTCGAGCGCGAGTTTGTGCTCGAGGCTCCCCTCCCGGACGACGAGCAGCGGGCCGCCTCGATCGTCATGTCCTCGATCGGCATCGAGGAAACCCCGCTCGACGTCTACAGTCCCGCCGACGGCGAGCTGGAGATCACGCTGGAGAAGAGCACCCTGTTCGTCGCAACGAAGACCGGCAAGGTCTACGAAGAGGGACAGCAGGAGCGCTTCGCCCTGCGGGCCGCCAACTGGCTGCACCTCAACCGCGGGAAGAAAGCGTGGACGTACTTCGCCGACGGTTACGCCGGCGCCCTGCTGCTGCTCGCCGTGTCGGGCATGTTCATGATTCCGGGCCGCAAGGGGCTGATCGGACGCGGCGCGGTGTTGGTCATCGCCGGCATCGCGATTCCGCTGGCCTATCTCGCCTACGTCGGCGGGCCCTAGCAGCCTTCGGGCTGGGCGGCCGGACCTCGATCTGAAGCCCATCTGCACCACCGCGTAGGCAGGCTGGACCTCGGCGGAGACTGACAAAGCTAGGATACCCACTGGCCCAGATCCGCCGATTTGTGCGGGCCTTGGCAACGCTGGGGGCCTCCGATAAGAAGAGGTCGCGGAGTCGGTCTTTCCCGGCTCCCTTTCATTTGGAAACTCGCCATGACCCGTAACGTCTGCCTCTTCCTCGGTCTCGCCCTCGCCCTCACTCTCGCTGCCTGTGGAGACGACAGCGGAGACGGCGACACCGGCGCCACTGCAACCGCCACCGCCACCGCTACCGAGACGGGGACCGAGTCCGCAAGCGAATCGGAGACCGCCTCTGAGTCCGAGACCGCAAGCGCCACGGCCTCCGAGTCTGACTCCGCGAGCGCCAGCGAATCCGCCAGCGAATCCGCCAGCGCGTCCGCTTCCGACTCGGACTCCGGCGGCACCACCACTGGTGGGCCCGACGTCACGACCGGCGCCGACAGCTCCACCGGAGGCGGCGCCAACTTGGCGTGCGAAGCCGCGAAGGACGACGACGCGTGTTCGATGTGCCTGAAGACCACGTGCTGCGATCAGCTGCAGGCGTGCCGCGATGACTCGGACTGCAACTGCATTCTCGACTGCCTCGACGTCATGGACATGGGTGCCGATGGCCTGGCCGCATGTCAGAAAGAGTGCGAAGTCGTCGGGCTTCCCCCGGCCGTCCTGGCGCTCTCGGGCTGCCAGGCAGGCATGTGCCCCGCCTGTGACGAGTAGACCGTCGCTTCGCGAAAAGCGAGCGGAGGAGCCCCTGGGTTCCCCGCTCGTTTTTTTATGAGCGCTCGCAGGCACCGCGCAGCTTCGAGCAGTGCGTTGGTTCGCCCCTTGCCGCGGGGTGCAGTAGGGTTCCGCGAGCATGGAGACCTCTCTGCTTCACGGCACGGTGATTCACTCCGCCGGCGGTCGCGTGCGACGAGCGGTCGACCGCCACGGACACGAGGTTTGGAATGCGCGCTGGAACGGCGAGTCGCTCCATGCCCTCACGCTCTTCCGGCCCGACCGTTCGACGCTCGTGCTGCGCGGCGAGCCGGGGCCGCACCCGTTGTTTCACCGCGCCCACGAGCTGCGTGTCGATGAGGTCACCCTCGCGCACTGCGGCCAGACCGATTGGCGCGAGCCCACCCATATTCCGCCGGTCGACGTTCCCGGAGCGCTGCCTTCGGGCGCGGGCTCGGCCCTGCTGAACTACTTGGCGGGCTCGGCCCAACGCTGCGGTACCCCCTCGCTGCGCTACCGCGGCCCCTACCCGACCGCGGCGCTCTTCGACGCATTGACCCACAGTTTTCACATCAGCGACCCACCCTCGGCGCTCGAACGGTTCACCCAAGATGTAGAGTCTCGTTCGATTCGGGGCTCGATGATCGAGGTTGAGGTTCCGTTTCGGCCGGCTCCGTTCGAGTGGCATTGGCCTGCCGACGGCGTCTGCGTGCAGCTGCGCGATGGCCTCGAGCGTGCCTATCTCGGGGGCAGGGGCTACGCGCTCCATCAGCTGGGAACCCGGCGACTGCGTCGTGAGGGCGACCGCGTCGTGGCCTACGTCGCCCTGGGCGGCATTCCCTGGCACGACGTCCTGAGCTTCGAGCCGGACGGCACGCCGATGGGAGAGCCCGAACCGCTGCCGCCGGCACCCACGGCACTCCTCGGCCAAGCCCTGCCCGAGGAGATCGTCAATCTCCTGTGCGCTGTGCTCGAGCAACGTGCCCCGAGAATGCTCGCTCCGAGCATCTCCCACGTCCTCGCCGGCCACGTCCTTCGATGGGGCGATACCGGCGACGAGCTCGCTCGCCCTGCCGATGGTACGATCGAGCTACACAGCGCGTTCGGAGAGGGGCTGCCCGAGATGGATCCACAGACCATGCTCGGCGCCTTCATCCTCGCGCTCGAACCGGTGGTCACCCGGATCGCCCAACAAGCGCTGGCCCAGAGACACGAAACAACGGCTTGAGCCCACAAAAAGGGCGCCGCGCCACAAAGTGGCAGCCGGCGCCCTGGAGACTCGAGTCTGTGGCTACTCGCAGCCGAGGCCGGCGTCGATCGCCACCGAGGTGTCGACGATCTCGCGCCCCGTACCCTCGCGAATGAAGTTGATCGAGTTGAGCCGCTCCACCGTCGCGTCGAACTCGGCCAAGTCCAAACATCCGACCTTGGTGCTTGCCTCAGGCTTGACCAGACCGTTGACCTGACTCATCTGCCAAGCCTGGTGGATGTCGTTCGACGTGGTCGAGCCCGACCCTGCGCAGGTGTCCCCGCAGTAGTCCAGCACGATGCCGACGGATTCGGCCTCGTTGGCTGCCGCCCATTCCCAGCCGCGGGCGGTCGCGCGGACGAATCGCTCTGCGACCTCACGTCCGGAGACGCCCGAGCCCTTGAAGTCTTCCTCCTCGAGCAGGGCCGAGGTGGTGAAGATGAAGTCTTCGAGGAGTCCACATCCCTCGTCCGACGCCGCCAAGCGCGTCAGCTCGGCCTCGCTGTACCCAAGACCGATGATCTGGTTGAGCTCGTTGTAGACCATCGCGCTCGCGACATCGACAACCTCGGAGCATTCGGTACCGCCGCTTTGCTCGCAGACGGTCTGGGTCGGGTCCTCGAGCGAGGGGAACACCAGCGCAGGATCGAACGAGTAGCTCACCGTAGAGACGTTCTCCTGCCCCTCTTGTGCCGTACCCATGGTCTCGAGGTCGGTCAGCAACCCTGCCTGCTTGAGGCAAGCGAGGACCGGGAGCTCGTTGCCGCCGGGCCACACGCCCACCTTGATCCGATCGCCGTCGGGCGTCAGCTCGCGAAAGTCGTCCAAGGAGGTCAGGCCCAACGAGCTGGGCGCCACCATCTCGAATCCGGAGCGCTGGTAGACCTGCGAGATGTGGCGGAGGTCGTAGTCCGAGTCCTCCACGGCCCGGATCATGTTCGAGATCCAATCGGTGCCGAAGTCGGCGCGCCCCTCCGCGACCTCCGCAGAAGGGTTGTAGAAGACATCCCCCAGCACGCCGGGAATGATCCCGACCTGCAGCCCCTCAGCCTCGTAGAAGGTTCGCCCCTCCTCATCGAGCGGCAGCTTCATCGAGACCTCTCCCGCGGCACTCCGGCTGCATCGGCTGGAATCCCGCCGGCGATGTAGTAGCCGGCAAACTGGGCCTGTGGGAACCACTTGGACTGAAAAACGACGGGAATCGGCTCGTCGCTGGTCGCGTCCTCGGTGGTGTCTTCGCTGCAGCCCGTACTCAGAGCCACAGCCATTAGAAGGGCGGTGATGGAAAACGTTCGTTGCATGGTCTCTTCGTCCAGACGGTCTAGGGTCGGTCAAACAGGGGGTTCGACAAGAATGTTGAGCTGATAGGGGAACGGATCCACGTCGGGGTCGGACTCTACGGCGAGGTAGTAGTCGTCGCCCTGCAGCTCCGTCAGCGCGATCGCGGGACAGGCTCCGCTCTCTTCGTTGGGCTCGCCCTCGGCCAGCGCCTGTCCGTTCGAAGCCCGGATGATCGTCAGCGACAAACCGGGAGGAAGGGCTCCGGAGCAGGCCTGCCCGGCACCGTCGAGCATCGTCGCCTGGATGCTGTGTCCGAACGGCACGCGAACGACGAAGAAGTCGTCGTCACATCGCGCGCCCGCGGTCCCCGTCACAGCGCCCTGCCCGGAGGTGTCGTTGGTGAGGAGGATGCGGTTTGCCTCCGTGACACCGTTGTTTGGCTCGCCTTCGAGGTCCGCGGTGGCGAAGTCGCCCACGAGCTCGAACCGGCAGT
>CAYGTG010000186.1:9735-10623 GCA_964352485.1 uncultured Nannocystaceae bacterium
TTCGTGGCGTTCCCGTCATCACAAGACTCGCCGGATTCCTGCTGGTTGTTCCCGCAGATCTGCTGCAAGAGCGTCACCTCGATCTCTCCGAGATCGCCTCCACGAGAATCGATCCCGATCGCGTACTCCGCTTGTTCGGGTGGGAAGAAGGTGAAGCCCTCCTCCAGCCCCGCGGTGCATCGATCGCGGACCGCAACGCAGCGGTCGGCTTGACACCCCTGCAGCGAGTACATCACGACATCTACCTCGGCATCGAGTGGGCGAGCGATCAGTCGCCAACGCTCTCCAGCGTTGGCCGTGAACTTGAAGAACCCCTCCGCCCCGCTGGCTCCGTCGAGTTGTTCAGCGCCGCACGACAGGCTGCGAATCGTGTCCTGACGCTCGGCAGGGTCGACGAGCAACCCGAGCGACCCGGTCTGAAGCTCAGGGATGTCGATGAGGTCCAGCGGACAGATATCGGCGAGCACGAGGGCGACCTCCTCATCGGTATCCGTCGCGCCGGCATCGGTGTCGCCCTCCTGTTCAAGGTCTTCGATGAGGGACGGATCGAGCAAGCTGCACCCGGCGAGTGCGAATACAAGGCCGACGCTCGGAAGCGATCGGCCAAAGCGTGAATTCGAGCTGAAGATTGGGCTATTCATCGGTAGGGGTTGGACTCGGAGAGCGGGGCCTTGGCGCTGGAGGCACTTGGCTTGCGGGGAACCGCCGCGGGCTTGGGAGGCTCTCGTGTGGGGGCGGGCCCCTCGGAGGCCGGCACTGGTTCGGAGGCTGGCTTCGGCTCGGGCGTCTCAGCCCGGCGCCGCCGCGTCCGCCGGCTACGCCGGGAGGATCTCTCGTCGGCAGACGCAGAGCGTTCGTTCCCGGCCTCAAGCTCGGATGGATCGTCTG
>CAYGTG010000187.1:0-10609 GCA_964352485.1 uncultured Nannocystaceae bacterium
CGGGCGTACTGCAAGTTTTGGCGACACCGCCAGGAGCGAAAAAGACGAGTGAGACAGTGAGATGTCGTGTCGGGTTTCACCACGGCCTCCACGGATCCCACTCGACTCGAAACGGTGTCCTTGGGCAACGTCGAAGGCGGCCGGGTCGACCGTGCCTGCCAAGGTGAGGCCCTGTACGAGTTCGTTTCGCCTGATGCGCCCCTGAGGGATGTCTCTCCTCTCTAAGCGCCCTGGTCGAAATAATCTTGCCACCATGCACCGCACTGCACCACGAGTGCTGCGTTGCTCTTCGGTTGCGTAGCCCGCTACGCGCCCTTCTCGCGCCTTGCCCTCGCGGCGCAGCTCGGCACCTTTTGGCAAGATTGTTTCGGCCAGGGCCCTAAGGTTCTTCCGAGGACATTTCCAGTCGACCAGAGTTGGCAATCCACCGGCCGCCATCTCTGACGTACACGGCTCTTTTTCCACATCCGTCGACTCCAATCTGCGCCGGTACGTTATAGCCTCCGCCGAAGTTGCCGACGCGACTCACATTCAATATCGTGAGCTGGAGTTGCGCCCTTGAGCATTCCAGCTCAAAAGCGGCCCTGTTGCGCACAGAATTGAATGCCCATTCCATATCCTTCTTTGCAACGCTGTGACCGTCGACCTGAATTAGCTGCTCAGTGGCGCACCCTGCCAAGCCAAAGATCCACAGCGCCCCGACTGCGAAAGATCCACGTTTCATCGCCTGGCACGATAACACACGTCCGTACTTGGAGGACCGAGCTGAACGCTCGCGTCGGACCGAATCAGACCATACTCGACGGCATTGCCGTGCTGCTTGGGCAGAGGGTCAAGACGCCAGCCATGGTCGACGCCGTCGCATCCGAAACGCGGCTGCAACGGTGTGACCGCCAGCGTCAGCGGTGGAGGACGCCCCGGACTCCGAGCGCGCCTCTTGACGCGACGTCCGGTTCGGCGACGAGCTCGTCGACTCGACGCATGGCCTGCTTGGGCACCACCGGTTCACGATCACAGCGCTGCTGCTTCGTGAAGAAGAAGGCCTCGGCCGGGTCCGGAACATTCGCTTCGCTCTGGGCGCGGATCCAGGTGCAATAGGACGGCAGGTCGCAGCCGCTCGATGCCGCCTCGCCATATCCGGCGTCGAGTTGGTCGGGATCGAGGCCGGCCGCGGCAGCCGAAGCGATGGTGGACAACAGCTGCGCACGCGCGCCGGCATCCCCACGGCAGACGCGCTGGCCCACGACCGAGGCCTGGATGTGGCCTCGCCAGTCGGCCCGGGACACTGCCCGAGCGGGAAGCCCTGGCGTGAGCAGATGGCCACCGTGAGGCTCGCGTTCGAGCTCCCGATAGGCAAAGAGGCCCTCGGTCTCGGACATTCGCGCAGGTTCGACGCGTTCGGTTCTCCGTGCGTCGTAGACGTAGTCGCTCGACCTAGCGTCGTGCTTGCAGCCCGCCACGCCGGCCGAGAGAATTCCACCGATGATCGCGATGATCGCGATGATCGCGCGTGTTTGACGAAAGGAAGAGTGGTTCATGGCTTTCCCACCTTCAACACGCGGTTGGGCCTGACTTGCGGTTTGGCTGCGACCCAGGAACAAACAATCCGCTCAGCAGGGCGGCCATGGAGAGGGGTCGTGGTCCGATGGTCGAGGTCATCATTGGTGATGTCCGCACACGCCCGAGGATGCTTCACTCTCGACGCTCTTTTTCTCTTCTTTTGATGCTCAGTCGCTCGGCGGGACCCCGCCGGGCCAGGGCCTGCGCTCCAGCGACTCGATCCGCCGCGCCGGGTTTTCCTCGTCCGGCCCAGCCGCGGTCGGCAAGCCAGGTGCGCGTTTTTGGACCGAGCCTGAGACCGCCGGGCGAGAGGTCCCGGCATTCCCATGCCTCGAGGCACCCGGTAGAATAAGGGGGTGATTCGTAGGCTCGCGGTGATTGTTGTCGTGGCCGCCAGCTGTACGTTCGAATCAGGGGCGGCAGGCCCCGACGTCGACGGTGGGTCGGGTTCGGCTGGCTCGGACACCTCGGAGGGCGGACCCGGTACGACCTCGGTCGCGAGCGGGGGCGGGACAGGAGCGACGTCCACCGGTGCCTCGACCCCAACATCGACATCGACATCGACATCGACATCACCCTCGACCTCGACCTCGGCGAACGAAACGACGCCGGGCGGGCGTACGGACACCAGTACGAGCACCAGTCCGGGAGATTCGAGCGAATCGGGGGCCACGACCGGGGGAATCGGGTGCACGGAGGTGCTCTACGTTGCCGGCGCGGCGCTCATCGGCGAGCACGACCAGCCCTTCTATGACGTGCTGGTCGCGCTCGGTACGAGCGTCAAGATCGTCCAGGCGGACATCAGCTCGACGGCCGACGCCGACAGCGTGTGCCTCGTGGTGGTGTCGGCGAGTAGTGCGGGCAGCGACGTCGCCGACAAGTTCCGCGATGTCCCGGTCCCGGTCGTGACGTGGGAGTACGCGATCTACGACGACATGAACATGACCGGTGATGTCTTCGACACCGACTTCGGGCCCGCAGATCCGCAGGAGGACATCGAGATCACCGATGGGGGCCATCCGTTGGCCGCAGGTCTGTCGGGCACCCTAACCGTGCTCGCGCCCGCGCCGGGCCGTATGAGCTGGGGCGTGCCCGGACCGGCGGCGGATGTGGTCGCCACGCTGCCGGGCGATGCAGGTCGCGCGACCCTGTTCGGATACGGGGCGGGCGACATGATGGTTGGTCTCACCGCCCCGGCCGCCCGCGTGGGCTTTCCGGCGCTGACCTCCGGCCCCGGCACGACGATCAATGCTGACGGCCAGGCGCTATTCGAGGCTGCGCTGCTGTGGGCGGCACCCTGAGGGCCTCCAAACGCCCCACCTTTGATGTCGAGATGCCACGAACCACCGCGACCGACCCGACACCGTCCGCGACGCTCTTCGCCACCCCCCTGTCGGCCAACGCTCGCAAGCCTCTCGCGGTGGCTTATCACCTCGGCGTGGCGTTCGAGCTGCGCGAGGTCGACGTGTACCAGGGGGAGGGACGTGCCCCGGAGTTCCTGCGCGTCAATCCGGCGGGAAAGGTGCCAGTGCTCATCGACGGCGACCTGGTCCTCACGGAGTCGAACGCGATCATCGAGTACCTCGCGGAGCGCTACGGCGGTGGTCGGCTGCACTCGAGTCTGCCCGCCCGGCGGGCGATCATCTCGAGCTGGATGTTCTGGGAGGCGGCCCACTGGCAGCCGGTGCTCACGCGCATCCTCAGCGCGCACGTCGGGCACGCGCTACGGCCGGACCTCGTCGCGACCCCGGCCGATCCTCCGCCATGGGACAATCCCGAACTCGCGCCCTTGCTCGATCGCATCGGCGGCGCGCTGCGGCAGCACGCCTTCCTCGCGGGCGACGAGCTTACGCTCGCGGACTTCTCGGTCGCGGGCTTGGTGACCTACTTTCGCCGCTGCGACTTCCCCTTCGACGCCCACCCACTGCTGCACGCCTGGTACCGCCGCATCGAAGACCTCCCCAGCTGGCGCCGCTCCGCGACGGAGCTGTGGAGCTCGTGAACACGCACGCTTGATCCATGCGGACGCGTCGCGTTCGCCTGGGCGCGCGAGGCCTCGCCGCCGCGTAGGGCTGCTACCCTTACGAGCTCAGACGCGCCGCGACCCAGGCCTCGAGCCGGCCCTCGCGCTCGGCCGCGTCGAGATTGTCGAGATCGGGAATGCTCAGCCCCTTGGGTTGCAGGGCCCGGTAGACGGACAGCGCGCCCCGATAGCCGCCGGCCGGATCGTCCTTCTTCTCCCCAGCGACGAGCTGCGTACGAACGTTCCCCGCGATGTAGGCCGCGAACCGCATCGACGACGCCCACTACGCCGCCGGCGACGGCGTTCTCCAAGACGAGGCGGCGGCCAAAGCCCTGTTCGAGCGAGCGTGCGTCGCGGAGCATCCCAAGGGCTGCAGCCGGTTGGCCGGCATCATCCAGCCCACCGATCCTGCCCGCTCTGTGGCCCTGCTCGAGCAAGCGTGCACCCTTGGCGGCATGGACGCCTGTGTCGACGCGGGCGTTCGCTACAACGCCGGCATCATCGTCCCGACCGACGAGACGCGAGCCACTGCGCTGTTCAACCGGGCGTGCACCTACAACGAGCCGCGCGGCTGCGCCAATCTCGGCCTTCAGCTCCTCGAGGGTCGAGGCACCCACCAAGGACGAGGCCCGAGCCGCCGAGCTCTTCCAGCGCACCTGCGCCGAGAGCCGGTTGGGCTGCGACGCCCTGGGCGAAATGTACGCGAAGGGCCTGGGCGTCGAGAAGGATGCGACCAGCGCACGCGGGATCCTCGACGAGGCGTGCGCTGCTGGCGACAAGCGGTCCTGCGCGATGAAGCGCAAGCTGAAGCTGTGACCGCAGTCTCCTCGGGGGCCGCATCGTCGCAGCTGAGAACGGTAACGCACTCTGGGCGGGCGACAGATCTCGGATCTGGAACGCCTTCCCCTGCGAGTAAGCGCGGAAACCCAAGCAACCGTTAGAGATCCGCGAGCTTGTCGCGCAACCCCTCGTCCCAGTGCTCGGTCGGCGAACCGGGAGCCCCGTGCTGTTCGAGGGCCTCGCGAAGCTGGGCCCGGGCCCGGAAGAGGCGGCTCTTGACGGTACCCGCCTCGAGTTCGAGGGTTGCTGCGATCTCAGCGACCGATAGGCCCTCCCAATAGTAGAGTTCCAAGAGCACCTGCCGCTCCAGAGGCAGGGTTCGAAGCAGCTGCAGCAGCACGCCGAGTTCTTGGCGTTCGGCGACGACCTTGCTCGGCGACGGACTGAGGCCCTCGGAGGTCATGTAGCTTCGTTCGGTGGCGCGCTCACCTCGGAACCGCTTGCGAGCGTGCATCAGCAACATCTTGTGGGCGATCCCTAACAGGTATGCGCGAAAAGACCGGGAGGCGTCGTAACGCTCGACAGACTCGAGCGCGGCAAGAAACGTTTGCTGGCTCAGATCTTCAGCGACATCGGGGACCTTGTTGGCGAAGAATCGGCGCATTGCCTCGCTGTGTCGCTCGACGAGTTGTCGACCGGCAGCCGTATCGCCGTGGCCCCAGCGTGCAAGCAGAGTGTGGTCGGGCGGGTTCATGACGGGTCGTGCTCAGACTCGCGCTCGGAGATTTCAGCCAGAAGGTCCTCGGACGAGACCTGGTCCTGTGGACCTCCAAAGCGCGCCAGATCCATCGCGTCGGCGCGGGCCTCGGCGAACTTGTTCTGACTGAGGCGAATCATCGCGCGGCTCTGGACCAGAGACGGGAAGTAGGTGCGGTGGTGTGCCAGGGATTCGTCGATCGCAATGGAGAACTCACGTTCCGCTTCCGCCAACTTGCCCTCTTGTGCCAGCCGGATCGCGCGCAGCCGGAAGATCTGCGGCCGAATGCTCATGGCGGAGGACTCGCTCAGTGCCGCGTCGCGCTCGGCAAGCTGGAGGGCAGCATCGCAAAACGCGTCGAACCGATCGGGGTTGTCGAGCGCGGTCGCCTGGGCGAGATGCAACAAAGCTCTCTGGCGCGGCTTGAGGCACCGCCCCAGCGTCTCTGGGCACGTTTCGAGGATCCGCTGGGCCACTGCGACTTCTTCGGTGTAACGCTTGAGGACCCCAAGCACATCTGCCTGGCTCACCAGAACGGTAGCGTATTCGACGGCTTCCTCCGCGCCTGCCGACTCGAGCACACGCCGCGCTTTCGACAGGTGCTCCAGCGCGGACTCGAACTTCTCGAGCACGGTCTGGGTGTTTGCGAATGTGTACAGCGCGGCGGCGTATTCCCTGGGGTCGGGGTCGGAAAGTGCGTCCAGCAACGCGACTGCGCGGACGCTGTACGCCTCTGCCGGCTCAGCATCGCGTCGCGCGAACGCGCCTGCGGCGAACGATGACCATACGCCCGCCTGGACCGACGTCTGTTCGAGGCCGCCTCGCTGTACGGCCTGCTCCGCTGCAAGGGTCCAGCGATGCGCCGCCGCGGCGTCCTGTCGGGAGCGCTCGGCCATCGACAGTCGAAGCGCCAGCCTGGCCTCCGTTTCAAACGCCGACTCGGCGGCGGCAAGTCGGTACGCGTTCTCCAGCCCATCGATGGCCTGCTCGATGTCGAGTTCATGGTTTCGCGCTCGCTCGTAGCCCAGCAGCGCCTCGGAAACGACCGGGTCCAGAGGTGATTCCGGAGCTGCGATCAGCGGCTCGAGCGTGAGCGAAGACGGAGCGTCGGTCTGGGCCTGGGTCTGGGTCTGGGCCACGACGACGACGGCGAACGATCCCAGGCCCGCGGCGACGTAGGGCAGCACGCGTCGAGGGGTGCGTCGACTCGGGCGAAGCGTTGTTTGCTCGACCTCATCGAGCAGGTGCTTCAACGACGGGTGCCGTCGCTCAGGCTCCTGGTGGAGCCCGCGTTGAAGCACCGCCTCGAGGCCCTCGCGCAGTCCGTTGGGGTCTGCGGTTGGCTGAAGCTCGTCCAGCGCGCCCTCCAGAGATCGGCACCAGGAGTATTGATCGCCTTTGGCCGAAGCGATGCCGACCTCCTGCTCGGGGGACATGAAGCCTGGCGTCCCCGGCGTGCTGCCGTGCTCGGTGATCCCTGGCGCTTCGTGCCTTGCCTGCAGATGCGTATCCAGGGGCAGTGAGGTTGGGGTCCGGGCCAGGCCGAAGTCGCAGACCTTCGGCCCATCGTCGGTCATCAAGACGTTGTCCGGCTTGAAGTCCCGATGCACCAAGCCAAGCGCGTGCACTGCCGTCAGGCCTCGACCCGCCGCGACGTAGGCTTCGATCACGTCTCGGGCGGTGCGGGATGGGTCCGCCTGCCAGCGTCGCAGCGTGCCACCGTCGGTCCAGGGGAGGATGACGGCGAGACCCCACGCCGAGTCAACCACGTCATAGACCTCAACGACACCGGGGTGGTGGAACTGCGCCAGGGCTTGGGCTTCGTTGCGCAGGCGCGCCGTTGTGAGAGGTTCGGTCTTGGGCAGCTTGATCGCGACCGCACGGGCCAGCTTGGGATCGTATCCCCGGTAGACACGGCCACCCCCTCCCTCGGCCACCCGAGCGTGAACCTCGTAGCGCCCGATCAATGGCGGAGGCGGCCGACCGAACAAATGCCCAATGAGCGCCGATTGGAACAGCTGGCTGTCGAGGTTTGCGCTCACCTGCCCGGTCACCATAGCGAGCCGGGCCGGCCTCGGCCACCACGCATGCTGTAGCTGCGCTCAGCCGATATGGGCGGCTAGATTCGGGCGTAGGTCAGGTGGAGCTCGTTCTGCGTTCCGGCGGATTCGTCGACGATGACACCATCGAGCGACGCCTGCTCGGCGCTGAAGCTGAGGTCGACCAGCGCAAAGCTGGTCGGACTCAAGTGGAGGGTCATATTCGTGATCGTCGGAAACCCATCCTCGAACTCAACGTCCTGCATCTGGTTCTCCTCGGAGACACCGCTGACTTCAGGCGTCCCGTCGAGCGTGGTGTCGACGTAGAGTCGGTACGTTCCGTCGTCGTTGCGCATGGCGTATTCGCTCGCGCCGCCTAGGCCGGCCCCGTTGATGAACGAGATTCGGAACATCTCGGCGTCGTTGTCGTACAGGAACAGCGATCGGCACTTGAGCGATGCTACGTTCGGATTGCCCTCTGCGTCGGTCCCGTCCTGCGCGCAGTAGTTGAACTGCGTTGCCGCGCCGCCGGCGTCGATCGCCGCCAGGATTTCCTCGGTCTCTCGGGCGAAGCCTTCCTCCTCCGGCTGCGCTGGGGCCTTTCCCTCTGGGTCGATCTGATCGGCTTTCCCGCCGGCGGCGTCCTGCGGCTGGTCCGGCCCAGCTTGAGAGCCGTCGTCGTCACAGGCGGCGAGGGCGGCGAGAGAGGCGAGCAGTGTGATTCGAAGTGCGGTGTAGGTCATGGTCGGGTTCCTGCCTACCTATCTGCCGCTCCCACATGTCCGTTCCATGTTTTCTTCGGAAAATGCAGTTTTCTGGTCGAGGTTTGTGCGTGAAGTGCGCAAGATCTCAGGAGTAGACCGGTTCTTCCTGGCTCTCCTTGCCCCGGAAAACATCTTCCCACCGTTCGTCGGAGACCCGAGCCGCGAGAGGGACGAGGCGAGCCTGGAACTCGTGGATGACGCTCCCTGCTCTGGATCGGCACGTATACCGGCCGGCTGAGTATCGCGATGACAGGACGAGCTCCGAGCTCCGCTCGGCCCCACACCGTATCGAGGCCCCACTTCGCAGGCTCGGCTGCTCGGCTACGGGCCCGGCGCTAGACCCTCCCAGAAATCACATCGATCGCTGCGCACCCCATTGCCGACCGAGGCTGGCGCGGCGAGCTCCATGTGGAGGTCATCATCCAGCGTTGCTTCGGGCCACAGCGGGAGTTTGGACCCGGCCGTGTTCGGGCTCCCGGTTGCGGCCAGGGAGATCCAATACTCCAAGATCGAGGCCTCGAGCTCTCGGTCACCATCGGTCGCGGGATAGACCAGCCGATCCATGGTCTGAAACAAGAAGAAAAGCTCGAGTCCGTGGGCGGCTCCGAGTGCCGCTGTGGCCGCGGTTCCATTCAACGTGTGCGTGTAGAAAAATCGATAGACCGGGGCGACGCCTTGGCTGAGGAGCGCGCGCACAAAGGTGCGCGTGGGGCAGGTGAACTGAGCGTCGGTGGTGACGGCGATCCAGGCGGCGCGCGGGGTTGAGAACTCCGTCACGGGGTACTCTGCCAGTACCGCGCCGGAGGCTGGCCCGAACAGTGCGCTGACTGCCGCAGCGTACGCAGCTTCGGTCAGCCCGGGAGGCACCCCAAACATGGGCGATGCGGTTTCGTCTGCGTTGGAGCCTATGATCACGGGCACGGGATTGTGCGTTCCGGCTTCAAATGCCGCCTGCGGCGAGACCGGGACGACGGCGTCTCCGATCGTCGGTCCCACGGGGGTGGTGGCCACGCCCCCGGACGTCGCTTCGTTGGCGAGGGCGCCGGCCAGGTCGACCGCATCGAGGGCTCGGACACACGAGAGTCGGTCCTCGCCCGCTGGACATCCAGCGGCTTCAAACACCCCATCGGTCCATGCCTGGACACCCGCCCGGACTTTGCCCCGGCAGCCTCCGCTCTGCACGATTGCCGCCGCGAACAGACCCGCCGACTCCGGGGACGCAAGATGAGCGCACACGTCGCTGGCTCCCCCAGATTCTCCGGCGAGAGCGACCTTTGCAGGATCGCCCCCGAAACTCGCGATGTTGTCTTGGACCCAAGTAAGGGCAGCGATCTGGTCCCGGAGTCCGTAGTTCCCCGACAGACCGTCGTCCTCGAGAGCGCCATCGACTGCAAAGCCAAAGATGTTGAGCCGGTATTGAAGCGTCACGACAACGGCGCCGCTGCGGCGGGCCAGCTCTTCGCCCTCGTAGAGCAGCACCCCGCTGTTCTCGGTCGACGCAGACCCGAACATGTTGCCCCCTCCGTGAATGAAGACAAAGACTGGCCGGTCCCCGGTCGGTCGAGCATCGGGGGTCCAGACATTGAGATACAGGCAGTCTTCCGAACCTTCGATGCCATCTCCTTCGCGCGAGACTTGCAAGCACGCCGGGGCCCACTGGTCGGCGGCCCGCACTTCGGTGTAGCAGTCGACCGGAGCGGGTGGCTCCCAGCGAAGCTCATTCACCGGTGGCGCGGCAAACGGGATCCCGAGAAAACTATGGACGCCATCCCGAAGCTTGCCGGCGATGGATCCTTCCCGCACCCGAATGGCACCTGCAGCATCGGGTGCTTCGGCACACTCGCTGAGCTCGCCCGTATCATCGGTTGCCGGCCCCGTGTCGCCGCGGGTCCCTGTTTCCCCAACCTCCCCCGTCGTGCCAATGCTGGTCCGTGTCGTCATGCCGGGGTTCGAGCTACTGACCGGCGCATCACTGCCTCCACCCGTAGACGCATCCACGTCCACCGATCCCCCGTTCGAACCACCGCACGCTGCAAGACTCAGCACCAGCGCCAAGCCCCGGGATCCGCCGATCTTCATGGGGCCATCCTAAGGTCTGACGATGCTTCCCGCCCAGTGATCCACACCACGCCCGAATTCATTCCCATCCAACCAAGTCCCCTGGGAGACGGTGGGTACTCGGCAATGATCAGGCACATGCCAGCGGGTCGCAACCACGACCCTCACGCGCGCCTCACTCTGGGCGGCCAGCCGGCGAGCAGCGCTGCGCTCAGCCACGTGGAGCCCTTTGGCGGATGCGGCACGCAGAACCCCTACAACCGCGCTGGGGTACCGTTGGCGGCCCGCTGGGGTTGTCGATCCAAGTCAAATCCCACCCCAAGCCGAACTCGTCGGCCGTATGCAGCAGGACATCGTTCCACCGCAGCCGTGCCCCCGAAGGCATGGCCGCCGGTCACGGGCAGCCTATCAGGTGCAGCTCAAAGCGGTCGCCTTCCTCGGGCAGCGCGCCCTCGCCCCCCACGGCATCGACCCATCGACCACCACGTCGGGCCAGCAGACGCATGTTGCGGGCTTGGGTTGTCGGCGCGGACGCGAGCTTCGCGGTTTGGCCCTCTCGAATCATGCGAAACCCAATGTCGCTGGCAGAGTAAACCTCGCCGGGCGTTTCGGTGATGTAGGCTAGGAT
>CAYGTG010000188.1:0-10609 GCA_964352485.1 uncultured Nannocystaceae bacterium
GCCCCGAGCCCCCCACCGCCAGGGTTACCCCAACCGTTCCCGTCGCGCCCGAGCCTGTAGAGCGCACCCCGCCTGTCGAGCCCGCAGAGCCAATGCCTCCGGAGCCCTCCCAAGAAGCCCGCTGGTGGCCCAAGCCCACGCACCCCTCTTTGGATGGTCCGCTCGAGCTCCTGTGGGCAACCGAGATCGGCCTGACGACCTACCGCAGCACGATTCACGTCTGGAAGGACCGGATCGTCGTCAACTCCAACGGAGCGACCCGGGCCAACCTCGACGACATGCGCGATGGCGTCTACGTCCTGGGGTTCGACGGCTCGACCCAGCTACACATCGAGCCGCCGGGCGAGGGGGAGACCGACAGCAACGGCGTGGCGGTTGCGGACGCGGGCCTGTTCTTCGGCACCGATCAGGACGTGCTGTATCACTATGACTGGGGGGGCAAGCTGGTGTGGCAGCAACAGCTCGACGGTGATGCCGAGGCTCCACCGGCCCTGGCCGACTTCGACGCAGACGGCGTGCTCGACGTCGCGGTGAGTTCCGAGGCCGGTACGTTCTATCTGCTCGACGGGCGCGACGGAGCCGTTCGCGGCCAGATCCGCGCCGGAAAAGGAGAGTACGACCAGACCGGATTCGCGGGCGCTCCGGCGCTCTTCGACGTCAACGCCGACGGCGTCCTCGACGTATTGGTGCCTGCACGCGACCAGCTATTTCGAGCTATCGACGGCAAGACCGGCGACACACTGTGGACCCACCGCGGCGAGTCCGGGATGCACAGCTCCCCACTGCTGGTGGACCTCGACACCTCGGACGCCGAGCCAGAGCTCGTGTTCACCGAGGCGTACTCGCGCGTCTACGCGGCCGATCCCGCCAACGGCGCGATCATGTGGACGAGGGAGCTGGAGCACCCCGGAGGCGGCATCGAGGGGATCTTCGCTCCGGTGAGCTACTACCCCGACGCACGCTGCGTGCTGATCGCCACCGCCTGGTGGGGTGAGCGCGAAGGTGTGTACTGCCTCGACCAGAAAACCGGGCGCACGCGGTGGCGTCACGAGGAGCCGCGAAAGAACATCTCCAGCGGATCGGTCATCGCGGACGTCGATCCCAGGAAGAAGGGCAACGAGGCGTTGTTCGGGACCGAGTCAGGCTTCCTCGTGGCGCTCGATACCAAGGGCCGCGAAGTCCTGCGGCAGGGCGTCGGAGGTTCGGTCGAGTGCACGCCGACCGCAGCCGACCTCGACGGCGATGGTACGACCGACGTGTTGGTGGCTTCAGGGGACGGCAAGCTCTACGCGTTCTCGACCGACGGGGTGGCGCCCGTGGCCGGAAGACCGGGGAGCTACGTCCGGGTCGACGCCAGCAACACCGGACTGTGGCCGTAGCGGCTAGAACCGGTTGAACCAGCGGCGCGCGTAGCTTTGGCGTCGCCTTGCGGCGCCGGGTTTCGGCCTCCCATCCCGCCTCATCGCGCCTATTGATCGTGCCCGACCTCGAGCAACGAAGCGGGCGCATGCTCCCCAGCAGCGGTTCGTGAGTGGCCCGGGGCGTGCGCAGGCGGCGTGGAGTGCTCGGCCATGCGCCAGGCTTCGTTGCCAACAACCGCCGAATGCCAAATCTACAGGGATCCGGCAGGTGTCTCGCAAGCAAAAAGCTCGCCGAAAACCCCGCAGAAAAATCGACGATGGCCTGCGAAATCGATCAGGGCTCCGGTGTCTGGCCCTGTGACCGCCCCAGGTGAGCTACGCTCGGGCCGCCGATGTACATCGAGGGCGAGCTGTTTCTATCCCTGGGCGGCACAGACGAGACCGTGCGCGTGCTCCCACCGTCGTGGTCCTCTCGCGTCGTACACCTTCTGACGTTTGGGCGGGGCTCGGCGCAGTGGGAGCGAGAGTCGTTCGAGCCGCGCCAGCTGGTCACATCTTTGTATGAGGGAGTGCTGGCCGCGGGCATCACCAACGTGATCTCGATCGCCGCAGACGATGAAATCTTGTTTCGAGACGACCGACGCGCGCCCATGGATCTGGCTGCGGCGTTCGAGACCTTGGGAACCTACGCAGACGGGGCGGACGAGCGTCCAGCGACCCTCGAGCTGGTGGCCGAGCACGCCGACGACGTGGCGACCTACATCCTGTCGGTCAACATCGACCGCGTTCATCCGGTCGATCGGGTACCGGTGCGGGTTCATGTCTACGGGTTGGTGCGGGACTTCGATGTCTCGCTCGCGCAGGGCGGCGGCTATCGGGGCACCGCAGTATCGGCATCCGGGAGGGTCGAGGGCGCCATGCGGGCCTCGCTTCGCGATGCCGAAGGATTCCGGACCCTGGTGACGCGGGTCGAAGACGGCGTCGTCGAGCTGTGCCGTCGCCTCGAGCAAACCCTACGACAGACGCTGAAGAGCCGCGCGACACAGGCCTCGATCCGCGTGAACGCGCTTCGACCTCAACAGGGTCTGGAATACGAAGCCACGGCCCTGCGCGAGGGCGCCGATACGGTTCCATTGCTTCGGCCCTACCCGGGCCTTCGAGAGGCCACATTTTACCTCAGGCAGTGGCTGCCTCTGTTGCACGAGCTGGGGGCCAGCCTCACCCGCACCACGATCGTCGACGAAGGAGGCAGGCCGGTCTTTCACATCAACCGCGAGCCGATCATGCTCGCGAAGACCACGTCCGTCTTGCCCGAGGGCCCGATCACCGAGCCGACCGGGGCCCTCGACGTGCTGTACTTCGCGGGCAACGACTACGAGCAAGAGCTGCGCGCCGCCCACCGTCTCAGCGACTCGAGCGCTGCGCAGGGAGAGCTCGCCTGGGATCAGATCCGGGCCCGCGAACTCGACGTGAGACACGAACACTTTGGGTTTGGGCTCCTGGGCGCACCCAACTCTCAGCGAGCCGGTGGCCGCGCGGGGAGCCGCATCAACCTGCGGAGCCTGCAATCGTGAAGCACCTCCCCCACGACGCACGGTGCTGTGGGGCCGGTCCAACAACGCTCACCCCAACTCTCCGCTGACGCACGCCTCGGTCTCTCGACCCCGCACACAGTGCGGGCTAGGCTGCGCGCGGACCCCATGGACATCATTCAAGGAACGCAGCCGCGGCAAGCGCCCCGCTGGATTATTGCCGCGATCGGGCTCCTGGGCCTCGCCGGCGTGAGCCTGGCGGTCGGCTCGGTCGGCTACGGCAACCACCACACTCCGGCCGGGTACCAGGGCTACCTCCGCACCCGGCCCTTCGTGACCGCGGCCGAGTTCGTCGGCGTGCAGTCCGGCCCCACCTCCACCGGCATGGTTTGGCGCCAAGAGGTCGTCAACATCGACATGCGCGCCCGGACCTTTCCCGAGGACATGAAGATCCTGACCGCCGAGCGGCTCGAGCTTCACTTCACGGCGCATGCCCGCGTTCGCCTGCGCGCCGATTCGGTCAAGTCTCTGGTCGAGGACTACGGCGGGGAGAACTGGTACGAAGCCAACGTCCAGCAGCAGTTCCGCTCGATCGTCCGCAGCAAGGTGCAGTCGCTCGAGGCGTTCGACGTCAAGAGCAAGATGGACTCGATCGCCGCCGACGCGCTCGCGCAGCTCGAGAAGCGCTACGAAGGCACACCGGTCGAGTTTCTCTCCGTCAACATCGGCAACATCGACTACCCCAAGGTGGTGGTCGACTCGGTCGTTCGCAAGTTCGTGACCAACGAGGACAACGAGCGCAAAGACATCGAGCTGGAGATCGCACAGCGCCAGATCGACATCGGCATCGCCGAGGCTCAAGGGGTCGCGGACGCGCAGCGCGTGATCCGAACGAGCCTCGACCCGATGTTCCTGCAGTACGAAGCCCTCAAGGCGGTGGAAGAGCTCGCGGAGTCTCCCAACACCACCTTCGTCATCATGCCCATCGGCGAGAACTCTGCGCCGCTCATCCTGGACCTCAAGGAGTGACCGCCATGCGACATCACAAACGTTGGCTCCTACTCGCCGCCCTGGGTCTGTCGGCCTGCACGAACCCGCAAACGCCCGCCGGCTTCGAAGGCTACGTCTATCACGTGCCCCTGATCTTCGGAAAATCGGAGTTCCGCAGCACGATGGTCGGTCCGTCCTCCACCGGTCTCGCGTGGCGCCTGCACGTCGAAAATGTCGACATGCGGGCCAAGAGCCAGTCGGAGAAGTTCAACCTGCTCACGTCCGACAACCTCAACGTCGCGTTCGAGGTCAACACACGCCTGCGCGTGCGCCCGGGCGGCTCGAAAGAGATCGTCGAGGAGTGGGGCACCGATTGGTACGACCGCAACGTTCGCGAACCCCTGCGCACGGTCATCCGCCAGGAGATCACCGAGGTCAGCGCGACCGACATCCAGCTTCGAACGGATGAGGTTCGCGCGCGCATCTTCGACGCCTCGGTCGAGCTCTACGCGGACACGCCGATCGAGCTGCTCTCGGTCGACATCGGAAACATCCAGTTTCCCAAAGAGGTCACGCAAGCCATCGAGCGCAAGATCGCGACCGAGCAGGAGCTGCAGCGCCAGGAGTTCTTGCGCGCCAAGACCCGCAAAGAGGCCGGCATCAAGGTGCTCGAGGCGCTCAAGGTCGCCAAGCAGCAGGAGATCATCAGCTCCACCCTCGACCCGATCTACGTGCAGCGCATGGCGGTGCAGACCTATCGCAAGCTCGCGGCGTCGTCGAACAAGACCGTGATGGTCCTGCCCAACACGTCCAAGGGCACGGGTCTTCCGCAGGTTCTTCCCGCTGGGGTCACCCGCGTGCTCTCGGCCGAAGACCGCAAGCTTCTCAAGGACATGGAGGAGCAATACATGAAGATGGCCAGCGAGCCCATCGAGGCCGAGCCGGTGAAGGGGCTGCCGTCGGGGCTGGTGCCCAAGCCCGCGAAGGTCAAGCCGACGGTGCAGGGCAAGGCGGCTGAGCCCGGGGCTGAACCCGCGCCGACGGAACCCGCGGTCAAGGGTCTTCCGCCGGGGCTGGTGCCCAAGCCCGCGAAGGTCAAGCCGACGGTGCAAGGCAAGCCGGCTGAGCCGGACGACCTGGCAGACGAGCCCGAGCCCGCTCCACAGTGATTACGAGCGTCAAATACGACAGCGCTGTCGTATTTGACGCCGCCCCCAGGCTCACAGGCCCCTCGGTGAGCAAGCCAGGCCGCGAGGCGATCCAGTGCTCGGCGAGGAAGGAATCGCGGTCGACGTCCGGGCGAACGATCAGGCGCTGGTCGACACGAATCTGCTGGTCCAATCGTTGGAGCTTGGCGTCCAGTGTTGCCCCGCGTCGACTCAGTTCGCGATGCAGCTCGAGGGCCGAGGCTCGCACGTCCCCTCGATGCACAACCCCGAGCTGCACGCCGAATTGCCGCTGCACATCTCCCCATCGTCGCCAGGAGCGATGCACGAGCCCGCCGCGCAGACGCCGATCTCGCACGGGGTGGCCGCCGAGCATGCCTCCCCGACCCCGGCGGTCGATGTACATACGCCTCCGACGCAGGCTGTGAGGTACGGGCAACGCAGCGTGGCGCCGCAGGCATCACCAGCGGCGACGAACGTCGGACCTTGGCAGATGCCCTCGATACAGCCCGAGCCGGCCATGCAGCGGTCTTCGGCACTGCAGACCCCACCGTTGACGACCCGAGCCCGGCACACCCCCGCATCGCAAAACGCCTGAGGACCGCAGGTCGTTTCCTCCGGCGTGCAGTCCTCGCCCGGCAGCAGCAGCGTTTCGCACGTCCCACAAAAATCCAGACCAATCGTGCACGCCGCCGAGGGCTCGCACACGTAGTACTCCACGTCGAGGCCGCAGCCTTCTCCGGCGCCCTGCGTACCCAGCCACAACCCGCTGCAGGGCCCGGTCAGCTCGAAGATCTGTTCCTCGCAAGCGACGTCGGCCAGATGCTCTTCGCACGCCAGCAGTCCTTCGGCGCTCAGCGAGAGCAGGCCCGCCGCCTCGAGGCCCACGTACTGCGGCTCGAACGTCGTGTTGCACGACTCCAGGAACGGCTCATGGCACAGCTGCGCCGACGCCACGTCCATCCGCCCGCAGCGGAGGTAGAAGTCGCAGAAGCTGTCGACGATGGACTCGCAGTACTCCGATGCTTGCGGGGGTTCGGGGTCAGGCTCGGGAAGATCGAGCGGTGCCGTCCCCGAGGATCCACTCGAGCCATCCGCCCCCGACGAACTGGTGGACGACGAGGACATCGAGGACGACGTCGCGATCGACGTGGCCTCCGCTGGCGTGCCCGTGGACGTGCTGCCGCCCGTGCTCGTCGAGTCGACCGTCTGCGATGAGGAGGACCCGCAGGCGCTGCTCACGAGCATGAGAATTGCGATGGCCTCGCGCACTCGAAACATCATCGCTCAGCCCTCCACGACCTTCGCCAAGTTGCCCAGCCCGCGCTCAAAGTCCGCGCCGATCATCGCGTCGAAGTCGGCGAAGACCATGAACACCTTGCTCGCGAAACCGTTCTTGCTGTCCATGCCCCAGATCACCTCGGTGCCCTCGGCGTGGTCCGCCAGGGTCAGCGTGATGTCGGCCTCGGACTCGAACGGCTCGATGAACGTGAGTGCGTAGCGCACCGCGTTGTCCTCGACCGCGGAGACCGCCATCTTCCCGCGCCCGACATCGTCGTTGCCCGTCCACTCGTACCAGGCGCCAACCCCGGCAGCGGGGTCGGAGAAGGTCCACTTCACGTTGGGATCGAGCTCGGCCCAGGGGCTCCATTGCACCCACAGGTTCATGTCCGTCATATGCGGCATGATCGTTGCCGCATCGGCTCGAACCACCCGTGAGCGCTCGACGTGGGTCACGTCCGGTTTGAGCATCGCCGCCACGAGGACTCCCACCAGCGCGAGGGCCAGCACCCCAAATCCTCCGAGCAGGACCTTCTTCATCCTGCGAGCGTACCGGATCCTGACGGGGCTCGTGCGGAGTCGGCGCCGAAACCATCCCGGCCGGCGGCTCGCTCCCGTGGACCCGCGCCGGCGCCCTCTGTACCATCCGCCGCGGGACGACCCATGGCTGAATCCGCAACCCTCCAGCGCATTGAATCCATCACCAAGTCCGACGCCGTCGTGCTGTTCATGAAGGGCAACCGGTCGCAGCCACAGTGTGGCTTTTCCTCGACGGTCGTTGGAATCCTCGACCAGTACTTGCCCGAGTACACGACGGTCGACGTCCTCTCCGACCCCGAGGTCCGCGAGGGCATCAAGGAGTTCAGCGAGTGGCCAACCATTCCGCAGCTGTACATCAACGGGGACTTCGTCGGTGGCTGCGACATCGTTCGTCAGATGGACGAGGAGGGTGAGCTCGTCCCCGCGCTCGGCGATGCCGCCAAGCCTCCCGCCCCTCCGACCATCCACATCACCGAGGCCGCCGCCGCCGTGTTTGCACAAGCCCTCGAAGAAGCCGAAGGCGACGAGCAGCTTCGGTTGGAGGTCTCGCCGAACTTCCAGCACGACCTCGCGCTCGACCTCCCCCGCGCCTCCGACATCGTGGTGGAAGCTGGCGGGCTGAAGCTCCTCGTCGACGCCGGGACGGCTCGGCGCTCCGAAGGCCTTCGCATCGACCACGTCGACGGGCCCCAGGTCGGCTTTCGGATGGACAACCCCAACGCACCTGCGCAGGTCCAACAGATCGGCGTCAAGGAGGCCGCCGCCCTGATCAAGGAGGACGGCGTGAAGTTCTTCGACGTTCGGACCCCCCGCGAGCGAGCCCTCGCCACGCTCGGCGCGACGCTGCTCGACGGCGACAACGTGCAGGAGATGATGGAGCTGCCCAAGGACACCCCGCTGGTGTTCCACTGCCACCACGGGCATCGCAGCTTCCAGGCCGCGATTCGATTCCTCGAGCAAGGATTCACCAAGGTCTACAACGTGGTCGGGGGCATCGACGCCTGGTCACAAGACGTCGACGCTTCCATTCCTCGCTACTAGGCGCGCCGACCCTTGGCGATCGACGACCTTCTGAGCGCGATTCGTGAGTCCTGCTCGCCGGGGACTTGGTCCCGCGGCGTGCAGATGGCACGCGGCAACCAGGTCATCGGCGAGGAGGACGACGGGGACGAGATCGCGATGCGGGTCGCGACCAAGGGCGGCCTCGTCTCGCCCCAGGTCGTGCTGTTTCCCGACGACGACGACTGGACGTGCGAGTGCGTCAGTCGAGAGGACGCATGCGCACACGTGGCCGCCTGCGCCATCGCGCTGAAGCAGGCATGGGCGGAGGGCAAGCGCATGCCCGGCGAGGGCGAGGCCAAGGCGCAAGGCGCCGCGCGCGGCCGGCTCGAGTACCGGCTGCAAAACCACGACGGCAAGCTCGCCCTGTTCCGGATGATCGTCGCGGGGGAGGAAGAACACCAGCTCAACGGCTCCATCGCCCAGGTGGCCATGGGCAAGGTCAAGGGCCCCAAGTTTGTCGCCTCCGACGGCGACCTCAAGTTCGAAAAGAAACTCGGGAGCTTTGGTGGCGGCCTCGTTCCCAAGCCGCTGATGCGAAAGGTTCTCGATGCCCTTCGCAAGGTCGAGAACATCACGCTCGATGGCAAGGCCCTCACCGTGGGTGCTCCGGTCAGTGGACTGGCCGTTCGGGTCACCGATGAGCGAGACGGATACGTCCTGAGGCTGGAGCAGGACCCCGGGCTGACCAAGGTCTTCGACAACGGAGCCGCGCAGCGTGGCGACGTCTTGGCCGCGGTCGGCGAGCACGGCCTGAGTGCAGGAGAGTACGAGTCGATGCGTCGCGGCAAGGTGTTTCACCACAGCGACCTCGGCACCCTCGTCGGGGACTGGCTGCCCAAGCTGCGCCGGACGCTGCACGTCATCTCGGACATCGAGCTTCCCGGGAGCACCACCGTCAGGCCGCGCCTGGTGCTGAACACCTCCCGTGAAGGCGATGACCTGGTGGTCTTGCCAACCATCCTGTACGGCGAGCCTGCCATCGCTCGGGTCGACGGGGAGCGGCTGACGATGCTCACCGACGGCGACGTTCCGTTGCGCAACGCTCGGCTGGAAAAGCTCCTCAAAGAGCAGCTCGCCGGGCGCGGGCTGGAGCTCGGCGTCAAGCGCATGTTGCAGCCCGCCGAAGCCATCGCGGTCACGGCCGCGCTTCGGGAGGACGAGACCGTCGCGCTCCACGGAAAAGCCCACGAGGCCTACTTCGATGCGGGAGAGCTCGATGCCCACCTCGAGGTTGGGGACAGCGGCGACATGGACCTTTGGTTTGGGGCCGAAGGCGCTGGTGCCGACGAAGGCCGAGCCGACGCGGCCGCGGTGGTTCGCGCCTGGGAACAGGGCGACACCTTTGCCCCGCTCGCCGGTGGCGGCTTTGGACGGGTCCCCACCGCCTGGCTCGCCCAGCACGGCCACCGCCTCGTCGCCCTCCTCTCCGCCCGCGATGCCACCGCCGACGGCAAGGCCATGCCGGCCTGGTCCGCGCCCGACGTCGCGGCCCTGTGCCAAGCGCTGGACCACCCCGCCCCGCCCTCCTTCGAAGGCCTCCGGCCCCTGCTCGAGGACTTCGAAGGACTGCCCCCGGCGCAGCTTCCCAGCGACCTCACCGCGACCCTGCGCGACTACCAGCACGAGGGCGTGGCGTGGCTGGGGTTCCTGCGCGAGGCAGGGCTCGGTGCCCTGCTCGCGGACGACATGGGACTCGGCAAGACGCTACAGACCCTGTGCGCAATTCGAGGCCGCACCCTCGTCGTCGCACCCACCAGCGTGCTGCCCAACTGGGCGTCCGAGGTCGCCAAGTTCCGCCCCTCGCTGCGCTGCGCGGTCTACCACGGGCCCGGCCGGTCGCTCGATCCAGACGCCGACGTCACCCTCACCACCTACGCGCTGATGCGGCTCGACCTCGAGAAGCTCCAGGCCGTGCAGTGGGACACCGTGGTCTTGGACGAGGCCCAGGCGATCAAGAACCCCGACAGCAAGGTCGCCCGCGCCGCCTTCGAGGTGCCCGGCGCCTTCCGCATCGCGCTGACCGGTACCCCGGTCGAGAACCGCCTCGACGACCTGTGGTCGCAGCTTCACTTCCTCAACCGCGGTCTGCTTGGCGGTCGCTCCGACTTCGGCGATCGGTACGTCAAACCCATCGAAGCCGGCGACCCCAACGCCGCCGGAGCCCTTCGAAACCGAGTCAAGCCGTTCTTGCTTCGTCGCCTCAAGCGCGACGTCGCCACAGAGCTCCCACCGAGGACCGACGTGGTGCTGCACTGCGAACTCCAAGACGAGGAACGCAGCGCCTACGATGCGATCCGGGCCGCGACGCAAAGCGACATCATGAAGCGCCTGGGCGAAGGCGCGAACGTGATGGCGATGCTCGAAGCGTTGCTCCGGCTGCGCCAGGCCGCGTGCCACCGCGCCCTACTTCCCGGACAGGCCGTCGCGAGCAAGGACGCGTCCTCCAAGGTTCGCATCCTGCTCGACCAGCTCGAGGTCGCGACCGCCGAGGGACACAAGGCGCTGATCTTCTCGCAGTGGACCAGCTTCCTCGACCTGATCGAGCCCCACCTCGAGAGCGCGGGCATCAGCTTCAACCGCCTCGACGGAAGCACCAAGGATCGCGGGGCGGTCGTCGATGCGTTTCAGGCCGAAGGCGGACCCAGCGTCATGCTGCTCTCCCTGAAGGCCGGCGGCA
>CAYGTG010000189.1:0-10598 GCA_964352485.1 uncultured Nannocystaceae bacterium
AACCCCCCCGGCTAGAGCTGCTGCTGTTCACGCTGCGCGACGGCGCAGCGTTCCAGCGCGCGCTTCAGTTTCTCGAGTTCGACGTGCGCGCGGTCGACTCCGTCCAGGCGGCGATCAAGGCCCTCGGTCGTCACACTGCGGGCGTCATTCTCGACGCACCGCTACCGAGCAACTCCGCCGAAGAAGCGCTCAGTGCCCTCGCGTCCGTCGATGAGGCCAGACGAAGACCCGTCTTCGTCGCGGTGAACGAGGAGTTCGCCGACGCCCGAGCACGACCCCTGTACGACGATGGCGCGACCGCGGTTGTCGCTTGGCCCCAAGAGATTCTGCTGCTCCCCCAACTCGTGACCGAGCTGGCCGATGTGAGTCTGGCAGACCATGAGGAGGCCTCGATCGACGAGGCGCTCTCCGAGGCGACACAGGCCAGGATCGACGTCGACGCCGACCTCGCCTCGTTCGTTCGTTGCCAGGTTCGCAGCGGGGTCGCCCACCTCAGCGGCACCCTCGACTCCCTGTGGAAGCAGCGACGCCTCGTGAATCGAATCTCGGCTGTTCCTGGCATCATCGCAGTGACCGAGGTCGGACTGGACGTCCGCGTCCCCACCGTTGCCGACGACGCCATCTGCAGCGCCCTGCGCACCACGCTCGCTGCAACCGCCGACCTCGAAGACCAAACCATCTCGGTCACCGTACACAGCGGAGTCGCGACCCTCGCCGGCGTGGTCAAGTCGAAGCGACAGCTTCGACGGGCGGTCAACGTCGCCGAGTCGATTCGAGGGGTTGGGAAAATCGAAAACCACGTCTCAATCTCGCCGGGCGCAGCCGTGATGGGTCAGGACCACGCCGCCACGCTGCAAAAACTCGTCGGTCAGGCGTATCCACAATCCTGCGCGGTGGTGAAGTGCTTCGGTTCCGTCGCGGTACTCACCGGTTCCACGCCAACGCTTGCCGAGCGGCTCGAGATCCAAGAAGTCCTCGAGGATGCCGGATTCATCGATCGGGTGGTCAACAAGCTGAAGCCTCTCCAAAGCCGCCGATCGTCGTGAGCTCAACCTGGACGGTTGCAGCCTCTGCTCCGCATTTGCGCTCCCGTACACGACCCAAGCCCTTGCGAAAGCAGCCACGTGCAGCCCCCGATACACTCCCCACAGATGAACGCTCAGCTTCTCGTCGTCGACGACGACGACACCGTCTGTGAATACTTCTCGGCCGTCCTCAGCGGGGCTGGGTTCGAGGTTGAGACCGCGAGTTCCGGCAACGGAGCGCTCGAACGCCTTCGAAGCCGACGCTACGACGTCCTGCTCACCGACCTCGCGATGGCCGGGATGGACGGGCTGGCCCTTGCAAAGGCGTCCGCGGAGATTCACCCCACGATGCCCGTGGTCGTGGTCACCGGAAGCTCAGAGCTGAGCGCAGCCGTCGAAGCGATGCGCGCCGGCGTTCAAGACTTCATCGTCAAGCCCGTCGATACTGACGTACTCATCCACCAGGTTCGACGGGCCGCCCGACACGGCCAACTCGAGCAGCGCGTCGCGCACCTCGAGGGTGAGCTGGAGCGCGTCGCCGGCCGACACGGCATGCTCGGCGAGAGCGGGCGCATGCGACAGGTCCGGGATATGATCGACCGGGTCTCGCGTTCTGACGTCAACGTGCTGATCACCGGCGAGAGTGGGACCGGAAAAGAGCTCGCGGCGCGTGCCGTCCACCGGGCATCCTCCCGCGCTGAGGGTCCTTTCGTCGCTCTGAACTGCGCGGCCATCCCTTCTGCCTTAATCGAGAGTGAGCTGTTTGGCCACGTCAAGGGGGCGTTCACCGACGCCCGCAAGGACCGGGACGGGCTCCTCGTGCAGGCGGAGGGCGGCACGCTGTTCCTGGACGAGCTGGGAGAGATGCCGATGGAGATGCAGCCCAAGCTGCTTCGCGCACTCCAAGAGCGGACCGTCCGGCCCGTGGGAGGAGGGCGGGAGACGCCGTTCGATGCCCGTATCGTCACGGCCACCAACCGCGATCTCGAAGACGAGGTGGAGGCAGGTCGATTTCGCGAGGACCTGCTGTACCGGGTCGACGTCGTCCGGCTCGAGCTTCCCCCGCTGAGGGCGCGCGGGCGCGATGTGTTGCTGCTGGGACAGCATTTTTTGGGCAAGTACGCCCACCTGGGTCAGCAGACCGTCTCGCAGTTCTCCGCCCAGGCGGCGCAGAAGCTCCTGCAATACGACTGGCCGGGAAACGTCCGCGAACTCGAAAACTGCATCGAGCGCGCGATGGCCCTGTCACGCGACGAGGAGGTCGCGCTCGAGGACCTTCCTCGAAAGGTTCGAGACTACAAGAGCGACCATATCTCGGTCGACGGAGATGACAGTTCAGAAGATGAACTCCTCACGCTCGAACAGATCGAGGCCCGCTATATCCGCCGGGTGATGAAGGCCGTAGAGGGCAACAAGAGCAAGGCAGCGCGCATCCTCGGGCTGGATCGCAGAAGTCTCTATCGCCGCCTCGACAAGTACGATGTGGAGGTGCCATGACCCATTCTCCAATCTCCGCGGTCCTCGCCAGCCGCCTCGCGCACGAGCTGCGCTCCCCCGCTTCCGTTCTGCTGGGCACGCTCTCGCAGCTGGAGCGTGACGAGGGCCTGTCAAAAACCTCGGTTCAACTGCTCAAGCTCGCCCGGCGTTCCTGCACGCGAATGGAGCGCCTATCCCGAAGGCTTGACCACCTCGCCGCAAGCGCCCCCCAGTCCCGCGGCCCCACGCCGTTGGCGTCGGTCCGCGGGTGGATCGATCGGGCGGCTTCGGAAGCGGCACGCTCGTCGATCGTCGTCCATGTCGAGGAGCTCCCGACGCAGGGCTCCTTTTCCGGGCCCGCCGTGCACGCCCTGGAAGTCATGGTGGACGAACTCGTCCACAACGCGGTGAGGCACGCGCGCTCCTGCATCCATGTCCGCGTCGACGCAGACGAGCGCCTGCTACGGCTCGAGGTTCGGGACGACGGCCCGGGCCTCCCCGAGCACCTCCGTGTCGGTGGTGACCCCTCCGGTTCCGAAGAAGCCCGCAACGGAGGTTTGGGCGTCGGCCTGGGCCTGGTACGCCGATTTTCCGAAGCCGTCGGCGCAAGCCTCGAGCTCGGGCCCAACGCCATGATCGTGGAGGTCCCACGGTGAGCTCGCCCCTCGCGCTCGAGCCGCTGCTCGAGGCCCTGCCGCTTGGAATCGTCGCGTTCGACGACTCGGGGCGCATCCACCTTGTCAACGGCGCGGCGCGGGAGCTGCTGGGAATCCCGCAGGAGACGACACAGCCCGCGCTCCCCATCGGCGCTTTGCTCAGCATCGAGCCCAAGGCTGCGTCGATCCCCTCGGTGGCCTATGGCCCCGCCGCGATCGCACCTCGGGTCTGCGTTCGGCTCGAGGAACTTCCCGACCTCCTCGACGGTCTGCGGGCTGTCCTCGTGCGCCCCTTCGCCTCGCCCAGTGAGTTGCTCGAGCCGCACGTGGCCATGCTCGGCCACGAACTTCGGAACCCCCTGGCACCGCTGCGCCTTGCGGCGCGACACCTGCGCGAGCACGGAGCGGAACCGGCGGCTGCATGTTCCGCGATCGCACGCAACGTCGACCAACTCTCGAAGATCGTGGACGACCTGCTCGACACCCAGCAAGCAGCCCAGGGCCAGATTCAACTGGAGCTGGCGCCAACGCTGCTCGCCGATGCGGTCGACGACGCACTAAGCGCGTGCAGCCCCCTGTTCGAAGAGCTGGAGCACACCGTGAGCGCCGAGCTGGGGAGCCTCGAGGGGGTGGAGGTCAACGCGGACCGTACGCGCCTCGCTCAAGCGCTGTCGAATCTGCTGTCCAACGCCGCCACGCACACGCCGCGTTCGAGCCTGATCAAGGTGCGCGGATGGCTGGAGGGAAGCACGGGCCACGTCTCGATCACCGACAGCGGGCCCGGACTCCCCGAGGGGTCCCTCGAGAGCATCTTCGACACCTTCGCTCGCACCACGCCGCCGACCCAGCCTGCCTATGGTGGTCTCGGGCTCGGGCTCGGTCTATGCAGGCACATCATCGAGCTTCATGGCGGCGAGGTGTCCGCCCACAGCCCCGGCCTCGGCCAGGGTTCCACGTTCTCGCTTCGACTCCCGAACGCCAGCATGTCCACTTCGCACAAGCGACCCCAGGCCCCGACCTCCCTGGCTGCATCCCCTTGCGTGGTCCTCATCGTGGATGACAACGAAGACGCAGCCGCCATGCTGGCACTGGTCCTCGAGAGTCAAGGGGCCACCTGCACCGTTGCGCATACCGGACAGGCGGCGGTCAACGCTGCCGGGGGCGTTCAGTTCGACCTGGCCATCGTGGACATTGGCCTTCCCGATATCGATGGCTTCGAGGTCGCACGGCGGGTCCACGCCCTGACGACCCGACCCGCTCGGCTGGTCGCACTCAGCGGGTACGGGCAGCAGAGCGACCGCGACACCGCCGAAGCCGCCGGCTTCGACGCGTACTACGTCAAGCCTTTGCGGCCCGAAGTGCTGTCCACTCTGCTCGACTCCGCCTGAGCGGCAGCGCGCACGATTGGGCGAGGGCGCACACCAAAGCTCGCCGGGAACGCTTGCAAGCGGCATCTGGCGTTTGGCACATCTCGTGCACATCTGCAGGGTCATGAAGTACGTGACCCCAGGCGCACTGAGCACTCTTCTCTTCGCTCTTCCCGCATGCGGGACCGCGGTCGAGCAGGAACCGGTCCCTCCGTCCGACCCCGGCGCGGCCATCTCGCTCGCCCCAGAACGCAGCGCTCCTCCGGTCTACTACGACTCACAGACGAGCATTGATCCGATCGTCGCCCGCCGAATGAACATGCGGATGACGACCCGCAACGCGGTCTCCAGGGACCAAGCCACATTCTCCGAGCCGACGCTCATCGACGCCTGCGGATGGAAAACCCCGACGGTTTACTTTCCGAGCGGCGGCAGCGAACTCGCCTATGCCAGCCAGCCCACGGTCGACTCCATCGCCGCCTGTCTGCGCAGCGAGCCACTGGCTGAAGAGCCCATCATTCTCGTTGGACATGCCGACGATCGAAGCTCGTCGTACGACAACCTCGAACTGGGACTGCAGCGCGCGAACGAGGTGAAGCAGGAACTGGTCGAGTCGGGCATCCCCGCGGAAAGAATCGAAACCTACTCTCGCGGCGACTATCTCGCCGACCAAGATGAACAATCCCAAGACGACCGCCGGGTCGTCGTCAAGTTGGACCGATAGGAGGACGCCATGAAGTTTTCTTTTGCATTCACAAGCCTCGAATCCGCGCGGCAGGCCCGACGCAATCTAGCCCGCAAGGGCATGCTCCACTGGAGCGACCTCACTTCGCTGCACCATCGATCGATCCGAGTTGACAAGTTGCCCTTCGACCACACCAGCGCCCGCCGCGGGGCCATGCTTGGAGCGGTGGTCGTCGGCATTTTGTGCGCCCTGCTTCTCGCCGTCGCCGCCACGGTCTTCAAGCTCGGTTTCGGCTGGCTTCCTGCGATTGGGCTCGGAGCGGGCGTAGGCCTGCTGTACGGCGGTGTCTTCGGAGCGATCGCGTACTCGACCCGACCGGCTCCGTTCATTCGTGAGAGCGAAGCGTTGATGGACTCCGACGGCGCGCTGCTGGTCTGCGACATCCGCGACCCCTCGCGAGCGGAGACCGTCCGCGAACAGCTCGAGCTAAATCCCACAATCCTCGCCGCCTAACCCCGTTCACGAAAGGACATCCGATGGAAGCCACAATCGACAAGTTCACCTCAACTGGGCGCCCTCCGCTCATCGAGGGAATCCCTCCGTTCAGCCGGGAGCTGGAGGCGCTCAACGGGCTCTTGCGCGGAGAGCTCTCCGCTGTCGAGACCTACGATCAGTGCATCGACGCTCTCGACGACGAGACCATCGTCGGCGAGCTCGAGGCCCTTCGACGCTCGCACGAGATTCGCAGAGAACAGATTCACCACCACATCCAGCTCCTCGGAGGCGAGCCCGACGAGTCCTCGGGGGCATGGGGTTTGTTCGCTCGAGCCCTGGAGACCGGCGCGGCCCTGCTGGGTGCCAAGCCTGCCCTCGAAGTCCTCGAGCGCGGGGAACTCCACGGGCTGCGCGCGTATCACGAGACCGACGAGCTGCAGCCCGAGACCATGGCTTTCTTGGTGAACCATCTGCGGCCCGAGCAAGCGCGGACACGAGCGAAGGTGTCCGAACTCCTGCGCCGCGTCAGCTGAGCCCGGCGCGAACCAACGCTTGAGACCCAAAGACCAAAGCCGCCTTCTCCTTGCGGGGAAAGCGGCTTCTGAGTGCACCCTACACGATTCGAACGTGTGGCCTTCGGTTCCGTAGACCGATCGGGGCGAAGGTTGGCCGAGAGCGCTAGAGTTTGTGGAACGGCTACAACGCCTCGGATTAGGGAGATCTCGCGGGGTTTGTCACGTGTCGCGGCTTTGCCCAGGTCTGCGGCGGATTGTGCCCGCGGCGTGCCCCATGCGTGCCCCATGACTACGCTTCGGAGGATACCGAAAGTCCGATTCGATAGCCGAACCGTTGGGGCCGTGATGCGCAAGAGCGCCGAGACGAGGAGTCGCGTGGAGCTGTGGGACACCACCTGCAAGAGCTTGTGCCTGCGCGTCGAGCCGAGCGGCCTGGGGACGTTCTACTTCCGCTATCGCCCCCGTGCGGGGCCAAACGCTGGCCGCCAGCGACGGAACAAGCTCGGCACGTATGGGGGTCTGACGGTGCATGAGGCCCGGAAGGCGGCGGCACAACTTCGGGCGCAGACTGACGCCGGGCTAGATCCGGCCGCCGAGCGCTTGGCCACACGTGTGGCTCCGACGGTTCGCGTCGATCAGTCGGACAGACGTGGAGCGGATGCACCAGGGCATCGCGAGCGCCGGCGAGGCGGGCGAGCGCACGGGTGGCAAGGGTGCCGCGAACAGGGCACTGGCCCTGCTCCGTGCGCTCCTGAACGCGGCGGAGGTCTGGGGCGAGCGTCCGCAGAACTCAACCCCCTGCACTGGCGTCCGCCGCTTCCGCGAGCGCGACCCGCAGCAAGCCGCTCGCTTTCTCGATGCGGAGGAGCGCGTCCGACTCGAAACCGTGCTCTGTGCCGGCGAGACAGCTGACAAGGGGCACAGCGACTACGCTTGTCAGGGCGCAGTGTTGGCGATTCGTCTGCTCTCGATGACCGGCGCCCGCCTCTCTGAGATCAGGGGACTGACATGGCCGATGGTCGACCTGCCGAACATGTGCCTGCGCCTGCCCGAAAGCAAAACAGGGGCCAAGATGATCGCGCTCTCTTCCCAAGCCGCGACTCTGCTGTCGGAGCTTCGCTTGGCGGGGGTCGCTCGAGGGCGAGCCAACGAGTTCGTGGTCACCGGGGAACGCGGCGGCCGACTTACGACCCTACAGCGGTCCTGGCGGTCGATTCGCGGGCGGGCGGGGGTTGCAGACGTTCGCATCCATGACCTTCCGCATTCCTTCGCCTCGGACGCGTTGAACGCAGGCGTACCGCTGGCCCTCGTCGGCTCCATGCTCTGCCACCGCAACGTTCAGACTACCGCGCGCTACGCCCACGTCGCCGATGACGCCCGGCGGCGGGCCGTCGAGATCGCCGGGAACGCAATCGAGGCGGCAACACGAGGCGGATCGGCGTCTCTCCAGCGCCTATAGGCCGCCACCCGCCGCTTCTCCGAGTGGAAGATCTGGCGCGGAACACAAGACAGCTGCCGCTCCGTGCGACTTGCCAGGTGGCGTTGTGGTCGGCGCTTCTCTTCTTCGCCTACAGCCCGCCACCTGACGCCGTCGAGAACCGACGAGCCGGCCCGAAACCCTGGTAGGCATCGTTCTTCGCGGCTTTCGCAGGTGTCGGGTTCCACACCCGGCAACGGGCGCTGAACCGCCACGTTGCTCAGGCCGCCATCGGTCACCGTGAGCGCAGGGCCACCCGGGTCGGATTCGGCCGCCGCCTCAAAGCGCTGGGCGTGAACACCTCGTCAGTCTTGGCTGCCGCGAGACGCTCTCGGTGGGACGACCCCTTCGCCCGCACGAAGCGCGGTTCGCCGTGCTCGTGCCTGCCGGTTGACTTCCCTCCGATACGCCGCAAAATGATGAACTGGGCACGCCAGTGGAGGACATATTCGCCATCTATGTCGCCCTGTGGCAACGGGCGGAGGAGCTGGGAGCGTTCGTCCGATATGACGGGCTCTTGGACGACGGCGAAGGAACGTTCCATCCCATGCCCAGCAGCGGCGGGAAGAACTACCCGACCATCGAAATAGGGAGGCCGTACTACGAGGAGCGTGACGGACCCACTCGGCGACGCAACACCGACGCGAGACAAGCTCCCGCCGCCCGATCTTCTCAGAGAGACAGTCACGCTCGCGCACGAGGCCGGCCACTACCTGTCCTGGAAGGGCCGCACGCCACCCGACGAGTACGATAAGTACTTCAACGCCGCGAAGCTGCGAGACCAAGCCTCGCATGCAGTGCCGAAGAGTGGCAACGTCGAGGAATACAACGAGGGGATCCGTGAAGCAGCCCGAGCCGCCCTAAGCTCGGCTCAGGTAGAGATGATCTTCGCTGAGGGAACAGCTCGCCTGGAAGATCGGGAGAGAGCTCCTGGCAGAACTCGGGTTTGAGAACTTCCCCTACTACGCGCAGCGGGAGCGCGACGGCATCTACTTCCATCGCTACCGGCTAGGCCTAAAGTAAGCGAGACCCCGTGATCGGGGCGTGAGTTTGATCCAGAGTCAAGCCGGAGACCCCCGTGGGTTCGGTTGTCTGAGAGTTTGCATGCAACTCAAGCAACCATCCACGAAGGCCTCCGAGTGAAGAAGCCTACTCCTCTTCCGCGGGCCAGTCACGTCAACAAAGGGACCTCGGTACCGCACGAGAAACTGCGGTGGCCAGAGCACGAGTCGACGGTGCTACGGCATCAAAAGCTGCACCTCGAGCACGACAAGCGGCCCGACGTGACGAACCTCGGAGGCCTGGTTCTCCCGCTGGCCCTGCTGCGGCGGCTCGACGCGGCGAAGGTGCTGGACGAACGGGTGGTGGTGCTCAAGAAGCATCTGCCATACCACGAGTCGGACCACGTGCTGTCCCAAGCGCTGATGCTCTACGCCGGCGGGACCTGTCTCGAAGACATGTCGATGCTGCAGCAGGACGAAGCGGTTCTCAAGATGCTCGGCGCAGAGCGGACGCCGGACCCCACGACCTCCGGCGACTTTCTGCGGCGCTTCGAAGAGCCGGAAAAACTCGAGGCGCTACGCGGGGCGGTCAACGAGTTGCAAGAACGCGTGTGGTGCAAGCCGAGGCGGTGGAACTGGCGAAAACGGAAGCGCTCGAAGAACAAGCGACCTCTCGCTGTGCTCTACCTCGACGGCAAGACCAAGCCACTGCTCGGCGTCACAAAGGAGGGTGCCGACTTCGACTACAAAGGACGCTGGTCCTACAGCGTGCTCGTCGCCTCTTTGGACGACGGCGAGTGTGTGGCGCTGCGACTGCGTCCCGGGAACGTGCGCTCGAGCGACGGTGCCGCGGACCTCCTCGACGAAGAGCTGCCCCGCCTGCTCAAGCACTACCACAGCGTGCTCGTGGTCGCCGACAGCGACTATGACCGCTTCGATCTTCGCTACGCTTGCGAGCGGCACCAGTGCTACTACGCCTTCGTCGGACGAGAGACGGCAAACAGGCCAGAAGCTGCTGAATCTTGCGACAACTGGAGGCCTTTCCGAACCCGCGCCCACCGCCGCGAGCAGGCGCACCGCAAGCGCAAAAAGGACTCCTTCAAGCCCCGACGCAAGAAGCCCAACCGCCGACTTCGTCGCGCCAAACAACGTGGTTTCACCAACCTCCAGCTCGTGCGGCAGCACGTCGGCGAGGTTGAGGGGCCCGACGGTTCCCGACTCGTTCTTCGTCGACAGCTCATCGACGAGGAGCGTGGCAAGGTTGGCCAACGCGAACTGTGGGAGACGATTCGCTATCGCTACGTCGTGACCAACCTGCCGCGCGAGTGGTCACCCGCCGATGTCATCGACGCCACCTACCAGCGCTGCGACCAAGAGAACCTGATCGCGGGTCTCGGCTCGGGAATCGCGGCGTGGCGAATGCCCGTTGCCGAGGCGGGCGGCAACGCTGCCTGGCTCGAGATCGGGCGGCTTGCCTGGAATCTCGGCAAGTGGATCTCCCACATGGCAATGCCCAACGAAGTCTCTCGCTGGGAGTGGAAGCGGTTCCGCCGAGCCTTTGTCGACTTCGCCGTGCAGGTCGTCCGCATCGCCAGACAGACACGCGTCAGCATTCTCGGCGCGCATCGGTTCTCGCGCGAACTCATCGGAGCGCTTCGCGTCCTCCAGGTCTGACTCGACCTCCATCGCCGGTCTTCGGCAGCGCTCATCGGCTCGACGCCGAGGCGAAGCCGCGTCCGCAGACCGGCCACGACGAGATTTCGGCCAACATTTGCTCCCTTCCCTCGACAACATCGCAACGCATCATGCCGCGAACGTGACGACCACTACATCGCGCCGCCCAACGCAGAGGGGTCGCTGCAATCGGACCCGAGGACGACTTGGGTCTCGCTTCTTTCAGG